>NZ_CAUIXH010000002.1:0-188804 GCF_962707005.1 Neisseria basseii
GCTCAAGGCACTCACACTTATCGGTAATCTGTTTTGTTAAAGAGCGTTTGAACTGCTTCGTTACCGACGCTTCGTCAGCAGCGAAGACGCGAACTATACGCTTGAAGACGTATACGGTCAATACTTTCAGCGGAATTTTTTTCGGGAAATGTTGTCATATCTCTGTCGGATAAGGTTTTTTATTTTTGCCAAATGCTGCGCCGCCTCCAATAATCCCTTCCTCCCCTCCTCTGGCTGGTGCGCCTTTGTGAATATGCCGTCTGAAACTTGGGGCTTCAGACGGCATTTTGTATCCAAAACGGTAACTAATGTATCCGTACTTTGTTATAGAATGGCTGCTGTTTTTCTTCGTAATTTAGAAATTGTCAAAATGGGCAAACATATTCTTTTAGGTGTAACAGGCAGTATTGCAGCGTATAAGTCTTGCGAGTTGGTGCGGCTGCTGAAAAAACAGGGGCATTCGGTTACGGTGGTTATGAGCCGCTCGGCAACCGAGTTTGTCTCTCCTTTAACTTTTCAGGCTTTAAGCGGCAATCCTGTGCTAACCGACACGCACGGTGGCAACGGGTCAAACGGTATGGAACATATCAACTTAACCCGGAATGCGGATGTTTTTCTGATTGCTCCTGCAAGTATGAATACTTTGGCGAAAATTTGCTGCGGGATTGCGGACAATCTGTTGACGAACTTGGCGGCGGCGAGCAAATGTCCTCTTGCTGTTGCGCCCGCGATGAATGTGGAAATGTGGCTCAACCCTGCCAACCAACGGAATATCGCACAACTGGTTTCAGACGGCATTACTGTCTATATGCCGGGATCGGGCGAACAGGCTTGCGGGGAAAATGGTATGGGAAGGATGCCGGAACCTGTCGAATTGCTGGATTTACTTCCGGACTTGTGGACACCGAAAATTTTAAAGGGCAAGAAAATCTTGATTACCGCAGGTGCGACATTTGAAGCCATTGACCCTGTCAGGGGCATCACAAATATTTCCAGCGGGAAAATGGGCGTGGCTTTGGCGCGGGCGTGCCGTGCCGCCGGTGCGGAAGTCAGCCTGATTTACGGGCAACTTCAAACCGAACTGCCTTTCGGCATATCCGATACGGTTCAAGCCGTCAGTGCCGAAGATATGCATCGCGCAGTGCATCGTTTGATTGAAAAACAAGATGCTTTTATTTCTGTTGCCGCCGTCTCAGACTATAAGGTTAAAAACAGGAGTACGCAAAAATTCAAAAAAGATAAAAATGCCAAACCGTTATCCATCGAATTGGATGAGAACCCTGATATTTTGGCTTCCATTGCCTCATTGCCGAACCCGCCGTTCTGCATCGGTTTTGCCGCTGAAACGGAGAATGTATTGGCATATGCGCGGGAAAAACGTATTAAGAAAAAAATACCGGTGATAGTTGCCAATGATGTTTCAATCGCGATGGGCAAACCGACCAACCGGATTACCATTATCGGGGACGACGGGGAACTGTCTTTTCCCGAAACAAGTAAAGATGAAGCGGCAATGCGAATTGTTGAAAGGCTTGCCGTATATTTGAACAAATTCGGGACAGATGAAGGCAGCTACTAAAGATTTATGGAAAACTATTGAACGTGAACAAGTGTCCAAAAATCAATTTACTAATGAACAACTAATGAAGATTAAAGCAGGAAATGAAAAAATTCCTAGTTATACATGGCATCATAATGCACAAAGCTCTCCTAATAATATGCAGTTAATTCCTAATAGTATTTATAAAGCTGTTAGGCATACCGGTCAAAAATCGTTAAAGAAAGATCAGTGAACATGGAAAAACTATCAATATCATCAGATGAGGGATTGGTTCCAATAAGAACAATTCAACAATTTGCTGAAGATATAGGGGTTGTTTTTCCTGTTTCATATGTATCGCTTCTTAGCAAACATGATCATTTATACCCTAAAGAAAATATTTTCAATTTTGTCAATCACTACGGTGCAAATGATGAAAGGGACATTTCATTTTTAGGGTATAAGCAAAATTTAGGCTATGAAGATATTTATAGCTATTCATGTATTGATGATGAATATGGGTATGCAAAAAAAGTGATTGCTTTTGGGATTTCAGCTAATGGTGATTATATCTGTTTTGATTACAGAAAATGCAATGAAAATCCATGTATCATTCTAATGTATCATGATGATTTTTATGAAGATGAGAATGGGGATACGAAAATGGTAACTAGCCATATTGCAGATAGTTTTGATGCCTTTTTGGATATGCTATATGAACTTTCAGATTAAGTGTGTAGGTTGAGTTGAAAACCCAGCTAAATTAAAAAGATCGTCTGAAATCAGCAAGCCGTAGTCCATATGAAACCTAAACTCAACAAGTAGGATGCGTGAGAAACGCACGTACAAAAGCAGCTTACCGCCACACCCATATCAGCAGCACGGCCGGCAAAACGATTATCCGAAGCGGCGGGGATACCACCCTCAAAGGTGCGCAGCTTATCGTCAAAAGCATACAGGCAGATAAGCAATTGAACGGATAAACCATAAAACGGATTGCCTGTTAATCAAAAGATAACCCGTTTTACCTGCTTCAACTTCTGATGACTTTGCGGATATATGGGATGCTGTGCAGATTTTGAATAATCTGATTCAACTGATCCAGATTCTTGACTTTCAATAAGAATTTAAATTCGACAAAACCTTCCGTTCCCGACTGGGATTTAGACGGTGTTTCGACCGACTCGATGTCCGCACCGGAATCGGAAATCGCTTGCGCCATTAATGCCAACAGGCCGTGGCTGTCTTCCGATTGGACTTGAAGCCCGACACGGTAGTTCTGCCCATTCATATTTTCCCAGTCTGCATCCAGCTGCTGTTCGGGATCGGACTTCAACAACGTCGGGCAGGTATCCCTATGGATAATCATGCCTTTTCCCTTAACCAACAACAAACGGATGGAATCGCCGGGAACAGGGTGGCAGCACTCTGCAAAATGAATATGTCCGCTTTCCTGACCATCGACTTTAATGGAGCTGAGCTTGACCTCGCTGCCGAAATGCTCCCCTGCCAACTCGGCAATGTGCATGGCGACATAAACCGGCAGGGTATGCCCCATCCCTACGTTGTATAACACTTCTTCAAACGATGTCTGCTTGTCGTTAAGGTCTTTCAAATACTTTTCTTTGATGCCGTCTGAAAGCAGGACATCTTTGGGCAGCAAACTGGACAGGGCTTTTTGTAAAAGGCTCTCTCCCAAAACGACCGCATCGTGCCGGTTAAGGTTTTTAATATATTGGCGTATAGCACTGCGCGCCCTGCCGGATACGGCAAAATTCAACCACGCGGGATTGGGTTTGGCGTGTTCGGATGTGATGATTTCGACGGAATCACCGGTTTTGAGCTTCGTACGCAGCGGCATCATCACGTTATTGACACGCGCGGCAACGGTTTTATGCCCGATGTCGGTATGTACCGCATAAGCAAAATCGACAGGCGTTGCCCCCTTGGGCAAAGTTAGAATTTTTCCTTTCGGGGTAAGGATGTAGATTTCGTTCGGGAACAAATCGACTTTAACGTGTTCGAGAAACTCAATGGCATTGGCGCTGCTTGCCTGTAAGTCTAAAATGTTTTTCAACCATTGATTGGTGTGCAGCACCGCCTGATCGACCGTTTGGGAATCTGATTTATAGCTCCAATGGCCGGCGATACCTCCTTCCGCCACGGCATCCATTTCCCGCGTGCGTATCTGAACTTCAATCGGCAAGCCGTAAGGACCGACCAAAGTGGTATGCAGGCTTTGATAACCGTTGCTTTTCGGAATGGCGATGTAGTCTTTGAACCTCCCGGGCTTGGGCTGATAGAGGGTATGCAATGCGCCGAGTGCGGCATAACAGGCGGGAATGCTGTTGACAATGACGCGGAAACCGTAAATATCCATAACCTCGGCAAAGCGCAGCTTTTTCGCCATCATTTTCTGATGGATGCCGTACAGGTTTTTTTCCCTGCCTTTGATTTTGGCCTCTATATTCGCGCCTACCAGCCGCTGACCGAATGCGCGCAAGACTTTGCCGACAACGTCCTGCCGGTTCTTCCGGCTCTTGTCCATTGCTTTTTTTAAAGTCTCGTAGCGGTTGGGATGAAGATTTTGGAACGATAAATCCTGAAGCTCCCGATACGCATTATTCAGACCTATGCGGTTGGCAATCTGCGCGTAGATTTCGAGGGTTTCCCTTGCAATCCGGCGACGCTTGTCCGGACGCATCGAACCGAGCGTCCGCATATTGTGCAGGCGGTCGGCAAGCTTGACGACAATCACGCGCACATCTTTGGTCATTGCCAAAATCAGTTTGCGGAAACTCTCCGCCTGATGCTCTGCATGATCTTCAAATTTGAGTTTTTCGAGTTTGGACAGCCCGTCCACCATCTCGGCAACCGTATTGCCGAACACCGCCGCCATTTCCCCTTTTGTTACGCCCGTATCTTCCAATACGTCGTGCATCACGCCTGCACAAAGGCCCTGTATGTCCATATGCCACAGGGCGAGCTGCGTCGCAACGGCAATCGGATGCGTAATGTATGGTTCGCCACTTTTCCGGGTTTGTCCGTCATGAGCGTGAAATGCATAGGCAACAGCCTTCTCGAGCTCAACCTGTTCTTCAGGCTTGAGATAGGAAGCGGTACGGAAAAGCAGGGTACGTGCTTCGGCAGTTAAATAGTCGTAAGGTGCGGTGGGTTGTGGGACAGGCATTTCAGACGGCTTTCGGAACATATTTGATTTTTCGTTTCAAACCGTCGGACTGCACGGCGGCAGAATGTGCCGACGTGCGTTTCCGGCAGAATTTATTTATTGCGCGTCAGCAGTTCCGTACCGATATGCCCGGCAGCGATTTCCCTTAAGGCGGTAACGGTCGGTTTGTTATTGCGGACATCGTCCACAAGCGGCGTGTTGCCGTTCTCAAGCTGGCGGGCGCGGCGGGCCGCTACCAATGTCAGGTCAAAATGGTTGGAAATTTTTCCGGTACAGTCTTCGGTGGTAATACGTGCCATATTATTTGCTTTCTTTCAAAAATATTTAAATTGGGAAACCGAGTATTTTCGCGGTTTTTTAGGAATTTTCCAACAAATCTGCAATAAATCCCAGTTGCCGCGACCTTTTCAGACGGCAGGCATTCACGATATGGAGCAAATCCTCCTCCGCACGCGCCAAGTCGTCATTGACCACGACAAAGTCGAACAATACGGACTGTTCGATTTCATGCCTTGCCTTCGACAGCCTCCTTTGGATAACTTCCCGACTGTCCGTCCCGCGTCCGTTGAGGCGCGCGGCAAGTACGTCGAAAGAAGGCGGCAGGATAAAGATGCCGACGGCTTCGGGCAGCGCGTCGCGAACCTGAGCCGCGCCCTGAACATCGATTTCCAAAATCACGTCATAGCCTGCCGCCGCCAACGCATTCACGCCCTCCGCGCTTGTGCCGTAATAGTTGCCGAACACGTCCGCGTATTCCAAAAAAGCTTCCTGCGCGATAAGCGACTCAAACTCTTCTTTGGAAACAAAGTGATAATGTACGCCGTTTGCTTCGCCTTCACGCGGCGGGCGCGTCGTGTGCGACACGGAAACGCGCAAACCGTTATGGTTTGCCAACAGCCGCGACACCAGCGTGGTTTTGCCCGTGCCGGAAGCGGCCGAAATGATAAAGATGTTGCCTTTTCGATAAGCGGACATATTTTTTACCTGTATATTTTCCAGCCGATTGTATCACAACGGACACTCGGTTTCCTATTTGCCGATGCCCATATTTTGCCGCTATTGTTTTGATTGATTTGGCAAGCGGCAGGCTGACGGCTACAATATGGCGTTAAAAACATCAAACATGGAACACACAATGCTGGTTCATCCCGAAGCTATGAGTGTCGGCGCGCTTGCCGACAAAATCCGCAAAATCGAAAACTGGCCGCAAAAAGGCATCTTATTCCACGACATCACGCCCGTCCTGCAAAGTGCGGAATACTTCCGCCTTTTGGTTGATTTATTGGTTTACCGCTATATGGATCAGAAAATCGACATCGTTGCCGGTTTGGACGCGCGCGGCTTCATTATCGGCGCGGCACTCGCCTACCAGCTCAACGTCGGTTTCGTCCCCATCCGCAAAAAAGGCAAGCTGCCTTTTGAAACCGTATCACAAAGCTACGCGCTCGAATACGGGGAAGCTGCGGTGGAAATCCACACCGATGCCGTCAAACCCGGTTCGCGCGTGCTGCTGGTCGATGATTTGGTTGCCACGGGCGGCACGATGCTTGCCGGACTGGAGCTGCTCCGCAAACTCGGCGGAGAAATTGTCGAAGCCGCTGCCATTTTGGAATTTACCGACCTTCAAGGCGGCAAGAATATCCGTGCAAGCGGCGCGCCCTTATTTACCCTGCTTCAAAACGAAGGCTGTATGAAGGGCTGAAAACCGACCCTGCCGTCTGAAACCGGCAGGGTTGTTGTTATGCGTTCAAATCACACCCAAATCTTGCAAGCCCCTCAACACACCGTCTTCATCAACGCCGGGGCAAACATATTTCGCCGCTTCTTTCGCTGCCTGTTCCCCGTTGCCCATTGCCACGCCGAACCCGACTTCAGACAGCATTTCCACATCGTTCAAACCGTCGCCGAACGCCATCACGTCCGCCATTTTCCATCCCAATGCCTCAACCACGCTTCTGATGCCGTCCGTTTTCGACATTCCCTCAGGCAGCAGATCGACCGCTTCCTCGTGCCAGCGCACCGTTTTCAAGCCTTCCCGTTCCACAATATCCGACCAAAGCGGCATTTCGTTTTCCTCCGCAAACACCAGCATCTGATACACCGGTTTGCTTGAGAAATAATCCTTATCGGCAAAAAAATCGCTGGCGATATGCTTTAAGGCGCGGCACACGCATTCCGACAGTGCGGACACGGCAATCCCCTCTCCGCCGACAAATGCATAATCCATGCCCAAGCCATCCAAATACGCGCAAACCCTGCCCATCAAACCGGCATCCATCGGTACTTCGCGCACAGTTTTTCCGTGCAGCAGCGCAAACTGTCCGTTTATCGTTACCACGGCATCCATACCCATTTCCGCCATCATGTCCCTGACCTTTTCAGGAATCGTCGCCAAAGACCGCCCCGTTGCCAACGCCGTCAATATACCTTTGCCGCGCAAAGCCGCCACCGCCGTTTTCACGGAAGGGCGCAAGGTATCTGTATATTTTCGGTACAGCGTATCGTCAATATCGAAAAACACGATTTTAGGATTCATCACATTCTCTCTCGCATTCAAACTGCCGCATTGTATCCCAAGCAGGCAAATACTTGATAAATCCTTATAAATTTCCCGGCAAAATTGACCGCGAACACGAAAAGGCGGATAATCCGCCCATCTTCAAACACCCTTCAGACGGCATTTGCAGCAATGCCGTCTGAAACATTTTTACAAAGCACACAAATCATGTTTCAACACACAGGACGACACATAAAGCGTCGCCCTATGTGTTGCCCTGATTCGGAAAGGGTTACGCCCCTCCAAATAAAGTCTGATCCTGCCGCCCTAAAGGGCGGGGTTTCAACCGAAAAGGAAACACGATGAAAGCACCCGAACTCTTATTGCCTGCCGGCGGCTTGGAAAGAATGCGCGCCGCCTACGATTACGGCGCAGATGCCGTTTATGCCGGCAGCCCGCGTTACTCCCTGCGCGCCCGCAACAACGAATTTGCCAAACTTGATGTTTTAGAACAAGGCATTAAAGAAGCGCACGAGCGCAACAAAAAATTCTTTTTGACCGTCAACACGCTGCCGCACAACTCCAAACTCAGAACCTTTGTTTCCGATATGGAGCCCTTGATTGCGATGAAACCCGACGCGCTGATTATGGCGGATCCGGGTTTGATTATGACCGTGCGCGAAAAATGGCCGGAGATGCCGATCCACCTGTCCGTACAGGCGAACACTACCAACTACTGGGGCGTAAAATTCTGGCAAAACATCGGTGTCGAACGCATCATCCTGTCGCGCGAATTAAGCATGGAAGAAATCGCCGAAATCCGCCAAGAATGCCCCGACATTGAACTCGAAGTCTTCATTCACGGCGCATTGTGCATCGCTTATTCAGGACGTTGCCTGTTGTCCGGCTATTTCAACCACCGCGACCCCAACCAAGGCACCTGCACCAACTCCTGCCGTTGGGACTACAAAGTCCACAACGCCACGGAAAGCGATGCGGGCGATGCCCAACTTCTGCAAGGTTTCAACTTTGAAAAAGCCCAAGAAGAAGCCAACCAAAACTTTGAAGGCATCAACGGTCAAAAACGCCATCCCTACGCCGACAAAGTTTTCCTGATTGAAGAGTCCAACCGCCCGGGCGAAATGATGCCGATTATGGAAGACGAACACGGCACCTACATCATGAACTCCAAAGACCTTCGCGGTATCGAAGTCGTTGAAAAACTCGCCAAAATCGGTGTGGACAGCCTCAAAGTCGAAGGCCGCACCAAGTCGCTCTACTACGTCGCCCGCGTCGCCCAATCCTACCGCAAAGCGATTGACGATGCCGTCGCAGGCCGTCCGTTCGATTACAGCCTGTTGAGCGAACTCGAAGGCCTCGCCAACCGGGGCTACACCAGCGGCTTCCTCGAACGCCACCAAACCCAAGACTATCAAAACTACCTCAGCGGCCATTCCACCGCCAAACAAAGCCAATATGTCGGCCACGTTACCGAAATCGACGCTGAAGGTTGGGCAACGGTGGAAGTTAAAAACCGCTTCGCCGTCGGCGATTCACTCGAAATCATCCACCCGAGCGGCAACCAAACCATCAAATTGGAACAAATGACTCGCAAAGGTCAGCCTGTCGATGTTGCCCCGGGCAACGGTATTCAGGTCAAAATCCCGAATATGCAAGGCAAAGAAAAAGCCCTCATCGCACGCGTGTTGAACCCCTGAGCCACAATGCCGTCTGAAACCCGTTTTCAGACGGCATTTTGTTGAATCTTACGGTACAATGCTAATGATTTCCCACAGCAAACAAGGACATCCGACATGAAAAAAATCCTCATACTCTCCGCCGCCGCCCTGATGCTGGCAGCCTGCCAATCCGGCCGCGCACCTAAAAACGCGCACATGGCATCCGCCGGCACACAGGCCGGAGAATCATGCAAAGTTATCCGGGGCGACACCGCAGGAGGCGGCAAAAACATCATTTACCGTTGCAGCAACGGTCAGGCGGCAATAAATGCGGCCACCGCGGCCGGCGTATTGGAATCCGGGATTCCCGTCAGCTTCGGCGGCGGCGGCGTACCGGTTGCAAACGGTCAGGGCTTGGTTACCCGTCAGGCGGCAAACGGCGTAGGCAAATCCGACTCCGAGGCCTGCGAACGCGCCCTAATCAATGCCGCCCGCAAATTCCAGCAGACCGCAGGCAAACTCGGCGGGCGCAGTGTTACCGGCTTCCACAGCTACTTCGACAAGCAGCCGCTGCAAGGCGGGCAATACGACTGTCAGGCAGGCTCGTTCCACGTCCGCGTGGTCATGCGCGCCAATGTCGTCCGTTAACATATCGGCAACCAAAAAATGCCGTCTGAAACATTTTTCAGACGGCATTTTTAATCCTGCAACATTACCCCCTGCCCGAGTTCGGATACTGTATCAATATAAAACCCCATCACACAGATTTACGGTAAAAAACCGTCCGAATGAGTTCTTGAACACAATTCGGACGGCTTTAATTTTCAACAAGACGATTAATTCAATAATACCAGATTAAAACTTCCATTCCAGCGATACGGCATAGTTGCGGCCGGGGGCGTAGTAGCGTTCCAGACCCTGATTTGCTGATTTAGTATTCGATACGCTTAAAGAGTTAATAGTCGATCTCGGATTGATGCCGCGCAAGCTGTCCCAAGTATGGTATTTCCGGTTAAACAGATTATAAACGCCCGCCCGCAAAGTCATACGTTTTGCCGGTTTGTAGTAGCCGAATACATCCACAACAGTTGCCGCTTTATTCAACCAACGGAAGTCGATTTTATCGTCACGATACTGCAAGGCAACAGCACAATCATCTGTTTCCTCACCTGTCCAAGGATCGAGCTTATAGCTTGTGCAATAGCTCTTTTGTTCAATTACTTGGGCATCTTTGGCTTTTTTCCTGCCCATATAGCTGACACGGGAGAAAATACCCCAGCGCTCGTCTGGAGATTCATAATCCAATCCAAGCACCAACTTCAGCGGCTGGATGGACAACAAACTGCCGCGATCGCCGGACAATTTGCCTTTGCTGTAACCCAATGCGCCGGATAATTTGAAACCTTCCGGCACGGGCATTACTTGATGCAGGTTTATCTCGCCTTTAAATTCAATTCCCCTCACCCTTGCTTTATCGACATTGACCATTTGCTGACCGATTTGGGTAAGTGTAGCACCGCAATAGGTCGGATCCGTATAACAAGCATACCAATCACCAGCAAATGGATTGGGAACTTGGAAGGTATGTTCTTCTTCAAACAGGAAATTACGGTAACGGGTTTGATACAGGCTGAAATCCAAAGACCCCTTGTCGTTTTTACCATGCAGCGACAATGTTTGATTCAGGCTGCGTTCGGCTTTCAGCGACGGATTCGCTATCCAGTGGCCATACACGCTGGTATAAGTAAAATACATTTCCGATGCTGTCGGCACGCGATGCCCCGTATTGATTTGGTAAGCAGCACGCCAAGTGTCGTTCAAGCGGTAGTCCAAACCTAAAACGCCGTTCCATGTATTAAAACTTCTTGCGGCCGGATTGCCGTCATTAACACAGGTACTCAGACAAGGCGTATCCGGCTTGAAAGCCTGCGGTTTTACCTTCTCATGGTCGTAGCGCACGCCTGCATTTACAGATAACTTGTCGCCTAAAGCGATTTTATCCTGCAATGAAAAACCGATTTGATCCGTCTTCATCGGACGTATAATGGTGTAATGTTTACGTCCGGTTATATCGCCTGTTGAATTAAAATCCAAATCATCATTTACATTTTCAAAGTCGCGACGACTGGCAAAAGTCTTAAACGATAATCTGTGCTCCCCTTTCCACAGTGAAAAAGGCTGGCTGTCCAAACGGAAGGATAAACGCTTGTATTTGGTATCCATATTCCGCTCGTCTCTATCAGCCATAAAGCCGTTGTGATACTGATAACCTGTGCGCCAGTCTCCGGTACGAACCATATCACCTTTATAGTTTATCGCCCCATTGCGGGTCTTCTGATAATCCAAGTCCGTGCGCAGCAAAGCAAGGATGGAAGAGTCGGGAGTCCACTCGTGGTTCAGGTTGATATTGGTGCGTTTCTGTATATCATCCGCCTCCCGCCAATAACTTGTCAGAGAGTAAGTTTTTTCATAAGTGTAATTGCTGTTATTTTGTCCATTAACAGAAAAACCGAAGCGGTGAGAGTCGGCCGGTTGCCAGCCTAATTTCACCAAATAACTGTGGTTATTGTGTTTGGACGGATCTGGATGAATGCGTGCAGAGCCGCGCTCTGCCTGATCCTGCTTATCCAATTCACCAAACCCTACAAGATCAACGACATCCCCCCCCCCGCTTTTCATTTCATGCCCGTGTCGGCGGGAATACAAAACCACGGCATCAAAAACATTGCCCGCATAGCCGAAACCTGCGGTATTCGCCCACTCTCTGTTTTTACTTGCGTAACCGCTGCGTAGAAGTGCGCCGAAATTTTGTTCCGGCAAAACAATATCCCGTGCATCAAGCGTGCGGTAGTTCACATTACCACCTAAAGAACCGCTGCCGCTTTCAAATGAATCCGCACCTTTCGTAATATCCACACCCTTAACCAACTCGGTATCGATACTTAAACGGGAATTATTGAAGTTGCCGTAACGTGCATAAAGTGAATTTTCTTCCGAACTGGGCAATGCCACACCGTCGATACTGATACCGACACGGTTGTCTTCTACCCCGCGCATGGCAAAGCCTTTCATACGGCGGCCATCATCGGATACACCGACATCTGATGAATAACGCACCAAATCGCGTGTATCCCGAATCATTTGCTCTTGAATGGTTTTAGCCTTTACTCGTTCCACAGTGGTAGATGCATTGTGCCTACCTTTAACGCGCACTGCTTTTACCTCTGCCTTAACGGGTGTGGTTTCAGTTGCAGCTTCATCCGCTGCCAAGACTGGATTGCCGAAAATACTGCCGACCAGCGCGGCGATAGGGAGCATTTGTAATGGTTTCATATTATCAACTCAAGATGTATGGATTGTTCATCCTCGGTTAGCGCATAATAGATTTTCTGATAATCATTAATATTTAATAAGACAGTAATCCGTGCAAACAAAACCGCGCCGTGTAATTAAAGGTCCCTGCAAACAGCTATGCCGAGACCTTGTTTATTTGATTCGATTATTTTTTAGTGCCTGTGCGGCATCATACCTTCGGGAGCTTCGGCATCGGCTGCCAAGCCGAAGGTTTCGCGCAACACGACTTTGTAGAATGCAAAGGCTTCGCGCGCGCCTTGGATGGCTTCCGCTTCCGCTTCGGGAGTCAGGTTCAAAGCGTTCAGATGCTCGACGAAGGCGCGCCAGTGTTTGCCGCGACCGTTCGGATGGGGAGCGAGGTGGCGTGCGCCGTGTTCGCCGTTGTAATCGAGTTTTTGCGCGTGTTTGAACAAAAACGCCGCGCCCAAATTGGATCCTTCGGCGCAATAAAGCCAGCCGATTGCTTTGTTGCCGGTTTCGTGTGGCAGCGGTTTGCCGTATTCGTAAGGTTTGTCGCCCAAATCTGCGAGGTCTTGCGTTACGGCATCGTATCGCGCCATATATTCCAACTCGGGAATGGCCTTGTTCAATTCGGCATCTTTATAGATGTGGTTGACGGCTTTGTGGAAAACGGATTGGAGTTTCAAAAATTTGATGTAGTTTTCTTTGCTGACAAACGGTTCGACGGACATAACGAGGTTATCCACGCTGTCGTGAACCGCCGTGGTATCCGCCTTCAGGCGTTTGGCAAACGTCAGGGCTTGATTTTCGGTTTCGCTCATAAGTTTTCCTTTGTCGGTAAGGGATAAGGATGCGGGGCGGGCAAAATCCGCACTTGCCCGCATACAAAAATAATAAAGAATCATAAACGAAATTTATTATCACATATTTTTGGAAAAAATATCATTTGCGTTATATTTTTAAGCGGGTATTTTACGATTATTTACAAAATCGGGGTTTTATCAAATAGGCTTGCCGGCCGGAGGGGCAGCCGCTCAAAAAATATTTTTGCCGGACACCAAGGGTTTGTTCATACTGCCGAACCTGCCGGTTTTGCATCCTGATTAGGTGTATCGCCTTTTTTCCTTTATAATGCCGCCACTTATATTTGCTACTTTCCCGATGAAGCCGTTTGCCGAAAATATCCCCCACAGCCTTCGCGGCAGCTGCCGCGACGAAGCCCTGCCGCCGCATACGGTAGATTGCCCGGAATGTGGCTGCCGCGCGGATGTGCCCCGTTTGGACAGGGGGGAGGCGGCGTTCTGCCCGCGCTGCGGCTATAAGCTCTTCAGGGTGGGCAGCCACCCTTTTTCCGGCCCGCCCGCCTATGCGGCGGCTTCGCTGATTTTGATGGCGTTTGCTTACAGTATGACGTATATCGAGGTCGGGATACCGGGTGCGGCATCCGTCCTTTCGCTGCCCGAGATGATACGCCTGATGGTGTTTCAGGATTATGGTTTTTTGGCCGAAGTGATGTTTGTGCTGACCTTCGGCGCGCCGGTTCTGTTTCTGCTGCTGTGCCTGTATGTCTATGCCGCGCTGATACGGAAACAGGCGTATCCTGCGCTGCGTTTGGCAACGCGTGTGATGGTGCGCTTGAGGCAGGCGATGATGGCGGATGTGTTTTTTATTTCCACTTTGGTGGCGTATATCAAGCTTTCGGCTGTGGCGGAGGTGAAGTTCGGTCCAGCGTTTTACCTGATGTTCGCGCTGTCGGTTATGCTGATTCGGACTTCGGTATCGGTTCCCCAGCATTGGGTGTATTTCCAAATCGGGCGGCTGACGGGGGATAATGCGGTTCAGACGGCATCGGAAGGCAACACCTGTTGCAGCCGCTGCCTGTATTTCCGCGACAGTGCCAAATCCCCCTGCGGCGTGTGCGGTGCGGAACTGTACCGCCGACGGCCGAAAAGTCTGAGTATTTCGTCGGCGTTTCTGACGGCGGCGGTTATTTTGTATTTTCCTGCCAATATCCTGCCGATTATGATTTCGTCCAATCCTGCCGCCACGGAGGCCAACACCATCCTTAGCGGCATCGCTTATATGTGGGACGAGGGCGACAGGCTGATTGCGGCGGTTATTTTCAGCGCGAGTATTTTGGTGCCGGTGCTGAAGATTGCGGCGATGGCGGTTTTGATTGCGGCGGCACGGTTCGCTTTGCCGACGGGTGCAAAGAAATTGTCGCACCTCTACCGCATCACCGAAGCGGTCGGCCGCTGGTCGATGATTGATATTTTTGTGATTATTATTTTGATGTGTTCGTTCCACACTTATGCCGCGCGCGTCATTCCGGGCAGTGCGGCAGTCTATTTCTGCCTGGTCGTGATTCTGACGATGCTGTCCGCCTATTATTTCGACCCGCGCCTGCTTTGGGACAAACGCGCTTCAGACGGCATTGCTTTCAACGAAACGGAAAAATATGACTGACAACAGCCCTCCTCCAAACGGACACGCCCAAGCACGCGTCCGCAAAAACAATACCTTCCTCTCCGCCGTCTGGCTGGTTCCCCTAATCGCGCTGATTGCCGGCGGCTGGCTGTGGGTTAAGGAAATCCGCAACAGGGGGCCTGTGGTTACGCTCTTGATGGACAGCGCGGAAGGCATTGAGGTCAACAATACGGTCATTAAGGTATTGAGCATCGATGTCGGACGCGTTACCCGAATCAAACTGCGCGACGACCAGAAAGGCGTGGAAGTAACCGCCCAACTCAATGCGGACGTATCCGGCCTCATCCGCAGCGACACACAGTTTTGGGTGGTCAAGCCGCGTATCGACCAAAGCGGCGTAACCGGTTTGGGTACGCTGCTTTCGGGTTCGTACATCGCCTTTACACCCGGCAAAAGCGACGAGACAAAAGACGTGTTCCAAGTGCAGGACATTCCGCCCGTTACCGCCATCGGGCAAAGCGGGCTGCGCCTGAATTTGATCGGCAAAAACGACCGCATCCTCAACGTCAACAGCCCTGTTTTGTATGAAAACTTTGTGGTCGGGCAAATCGAAAGCGCGCATTTCGACCCCGCCGACCAAAGCGTGCATTACACCATCTTCATCCAAAGCCCCAACGACAAACTGATTCATTCCGCCAGCCGTTTTTGGCTGGAAAGCGGCATCAATATCGAAACCACAGGCAGCGGCATCACACTCAATTCTGCCCCTCTGCCTGCCCTGCTGTCGGGCGCGATTTCATTTGATTCGCCGAAAACCAAAAACAGTAAAAACGTCAAAAGCGAAGACAGCTTCACGCTTTACGACAGCCGCAGCGAAGTCTCCAACCTGCCTGACGACCGCTCGCTGTATTACACTGCGTTTTTCAAACAATCCGTGCGCGGCCTGACCGTCGGTTCGCCCGTGGAATATAAAGGACTGAATGTGGGCGTGGTTTCCGACGTTCCCTATTTTGACCGAAACGACAGCCTGCATTTGTTTGAAAACGGCTGGATACCCGTACGCATCCGCATTGAGCCTTCCCGTTTGGAAATCAATGCCGACGAGCAAAGCAAAGAACATTGGAAACAACAATTTCAGACGGCCTTAAACAAAGGCCTGACCGCCACCATCTCCAGCAACAACCTACTGACCGGCAGCAAAATGATTGAGTTGAACGATCAGCCTTCCGCCTCGCCCAAGCTGCGACCGCATACCGTTTATGCAGGCGATACCGTCATCGCCACACGGGGCGGCGGTTTGGACGACTTGCAGGCCAAATTGGCGGATTTGCTGGACAAATTCGGCAAACTGCCTTTGGATAAGACGGTTACCGAATTGAACGGCTCACTTGCCGAGCTCAAATCCACACTAAAAGCCGCCAATGCCGCCCTAAGCTCCATCGACAAACTGGTCGGAAAACCGCAGACGCAAAACATTCCGAACGAGCTGAACCAAACCCTGAAAGAGTTGCGCATAACCCTGCAAGGCGTATCGCCGCAATCGCCCGTTTACGGCGACGTACAAAATACGCTGCAAAGTTTGGACAAAACCTTAAAAGACGTTCAACCCGTCATTAACACTTTGAAAGAAAAACCCAACGCGCTGATTTTCAACAGCAGCAGCAAAGACCCTATCCCGAAAGGAAGCCGATAATGCGCCTATTCCCGATTGCCGCCGCCCTGACACTTGCCGCCTGCGGTACTGTGCAAAGCACACAATATTTCGTGTTGCCCGACAGCCGCTACATCCGTCCTGCAACGCAAGGCGGCGAAACCGCCGTCGAAGTCCGTCTTGCCGAACCGCTCAAACGCGGCGGACTGGTCTATCAAACCGACCCCTACCGCCTCAACACCGCACAAAACCACGTTTGGGCAGGCACCTTGGACGATATGCTCGAAGCGGCGTTGAGCAATGCATTCAACCGTTTGGACAGCGCACACATCTTTGTTCCTGCCTCACGCAGCGGCAGTACCGAAAAATGGACGGTCTATATCGACGCATTCCAAGGCAGCTACACGGGCAAAACCCTCATCAGCGGCTACGCCGTCCTACCCGACGGTACGAACAGACCCTTCCATATCGAAACCGAACAGCAGGGTGACGGCTACTCCGCCATGACCGCCGCACTCGAACAGGGACTGAAACAGGCGGCGCAACAGATGATCGAGTAAACCGTGAACTATTGCGAATTTGCCGCCTCACTTCCCGAAAACACCGATAACCCGAACAAACATTACCACGACACGCAATACGGTTTTCCGCTTGAGGACGACAATGAATTGTTTGAACGGCTGGTGTTGGAAATCAATCAGGCAGGATTGAGCTGGACACTGATGTTGAAGAAGCGGCAGGCGTTTCAGACGGCATTTGAAGGGTTCGACATCGATACGGTTGCCGCCTTCGACGACACCGACCGCGAACGCCTGCTTGCCGACGCGGGCATCGTCCGCAACCGTCTGAAAATCGATGCCGCCATTTTCAATGCACGGCAAATCCAAGCATTGCAACAAGAACACGGCTCGTTCAAGAACTGGCTCGACGCGCACCATCCGCGAAGCAAAGACGAATGGGTCAAACTCTTTAAAAAACATTTCAAATTTGTCGGCGGCGAAATCGTCGGTGAATTTCTGATGAGTACCGGCCACCTCAAAGGCGCGCACGCCGAAAGCTGTCCGGTTTACCGTGAAACCCTGAAATACCACCCGAAATGGCTCGATGCCGTCTGAAAAACCAATGAACAGAAGAACCTTCCTCCTCGGCGCAGGCGCGTTGCTTCTTACCGCCTGCGGCAGAAAATCCGCCCGAACCCACGCCAAAATTCCCGAAGGAAGCACTGTGCTTGCCTTGGGCGATTCGCTCACCTTCGGCTACGGCGCAAACCCCGGCAAATCCTACCCCGCGCAACTGCAAAAACTGACAGGTTGGAACATCGTCAACGGCGGCGTATCGGGCGACACGTCCGCACAAGCCCTCGACCGCCTGCCCGCGCTGTTGGCACGCAAACCCAAGCTTGTGATTATCGGCATAGGCGGCAACGACTTTCTGCGCAAAGTTCCCGAGGAGCAGACCCGCGCCAATATCGCGAAAATCATCGAAACCGTGCAAAAGGAAAACATCCCCGCCGTCCTCGTCGGCGTGCCGCACATTACCTTGGGCGCGTTGTTCGGGCATTTGAGCGATCATCCGCTTTACGAAGACCTGTCCGAGGCATACGGCATTCCCCTGTTCGGCGGCGCGTGGGCGGAAATTTTGAGCGATAATAATCTGAAATCCGACCAAATCCACGCCAACGGCAAAGGCTATCGGAAATTTGCCGAAGATTTGAATCAATTTTTGAGAAAACAGGGGTTCAGATAAACAAAGGTTTATCCGCACCCAAGTTGTTTATATAATCATGAACCGACTGGAACACCAAACTGCTTCGGGACGCATATGCCGTCTGAAGTGCAAAACCTATGCCATACAGCCGCATGAAGTTGCAGCGCTATGGCTTTTTTTGAAAAAGACGGTCTGCCGGTTCAGACGGCATGACCGACCGTCCGAACCTGCTGTGGATAAAGCCCGGACAGGCTGAAATCATGGAATATTGCGAACCTGAAGAAGCATCCGACCCGTACGCAACATACAGGCGTGCCAACCTGATGGCGGGGCTGCCGCTGTTTGTCGTGATTTTGGTTCTGCTCAATATTGTTTTTCCGCTTCCGGCGCATCCCTTGGCTTGGCTGGTGCCTGCAGGTTTCATGGTTTTGGTCGGCGGCTTTCCCTTATCGCTGCCGCTTGTGGTGCTGCTTGTCCTGACCTGCTGCATTCTGGCGCGTTGTCCGCCATTATCCCGTCTTTTGTGCTACCCTTGCCCGAATCATCCGATGTCTAAAAATTCTGCCTGATGGCAGCCCTACAAACCCGAAGGAGTAGAAATGAAACTGTCCGAACTGTTCAACCCCAACGAATTTGCCGCGCGACATTTGAGTTTCGGCGACGAGGCCGCGCTTTTGGAAACGCTCGGCGAGAAGAGTATGGACGATTTTGTCGGCAATACCGTGCCGCAAAGCATCCGTATGCCGTCTGAACTCGATTTGCCCGAGGCCTTGACCGAGGCGGACGCATTGGCGAAATTGAAAGGCATTGCGTCGAAAAACGTGATCAACAAGTCCTATATCGGTTTGGGTTATTACCCGACCCGCGTGCCGAACGTGATTTTGCGCAACGTATTGGAAAATCCGGGTTGGTACACTGCCTACACCCCATATCAGGCGGAAATTGCGCAGGGGCGTTTGGAAGCGTTGTTGAACTTCCAACAAGTGTGCATCGATTTGACCGGTTTCCCTGTGGCGGGCGCGTCTTTGTTGGACGAAGCAACCGCCGCCGCCGAAGCAATGGCGATGGCGCACCGCGTGGGCAAAGTGAAATCCGAGCGTTTCTTTGTGGATGCGCGCGTGTATCCGCAGACTTTGGACGTGATGAAAACCCGCGCCAAATATTTCGGCTTTGAATTGGTGGTCGGCGATTTTGCCCAAGCGGATGAAGGCAAATACTTCGGCGCGCTGTTCCAATACGTCGGCAAAGACGGCGACGTGCAAGACTTGCAGGATGTTATCGGCCGTCTGAAAGCAAAAGGCACAATCGTGGCCGTTGCCGCTGATATCATGAGCTTGGTTTTACTGAAATCACCTGCCGAATTGGGCGCGGATATTGCTTTGGGCAACACCCAACGTTTCGGCGTACCGATGGGCTTCGGCGGTCCGCACGCTGCTTATTTCGCGTTTAAAGACGAGTTCAAACGTTCCGCTCCAGGCCGCATCATCGGCGTATCCAAAGACGCATCGGGCAAACCTGCCTTGCGCATGGCGTTGTCCACCCGCGAGCAACACATCCGCCGCGAAAAAGCGACATCCAATATTTGTACCGCGCAGGCATTGCTGGCGAACTTGGCCGGTATGTATGCCGTTTACCACGGCCCTGAAGGTGTGAAACGCATTGCCAACCGCATTCATGCGCTGGCTTCTGCCTTTGCCGATGCGCTGGTTTCAGACGGCCTGAATGTGGTTCATAAGGTCTTCTTCGATACCGTTACCGTCGATTTCGGCAACAAAGAGAAAGCAGACCAAGTGTTTGCCGCTGCTTTGGAATCGGGCTATAACCTGCGCCGCGTTAACGATACTCAAGTTGCGGCTGCATTCCACGAAACATCGGCATGCGAAGATTTGGTTGATTTGTACCGCGCGTTTACCGGCAAGGATACGTTCGCATTTGCCGATGATGTCAAAGGCCGTCTGAATGCAGAATTGCTGCGTCAGGACGATATTCTGCAACATCCTGTGTTCAACAGTTACCACACCGAACACGAAATGCTGCGCTACCTGAAAAAACTCGAAGACCGCGATTTGGCGATGAACCGCAGCATGATTTCGCTGGGCAGTTGCACCATGAAACTCAATGCCACTGCGGAAATGTTGCCGATTACTTGGGCGGAGTTCTCCGACATCCATCCCTACGCTCCCGAAGCGCAAACCGCGGGCTACCGCGAATTGCTCGCCGATATGGAAAACAGCTTGAAAGCCATCACCGGCTTTGACGCGATTTCCTTCCAGCCCAACTCAGGCGCGCAGGGCGAATACAGCGGCATGCTGTCCATCCGCCGCTATCAAGAAGCCAATGGCGAGGGACACCGCAACATCTGTCTGATTCCAAAATCAGCCCATGGTACCAACCCTGCGACTGCGGCCATGCTGGGCTTGAAAGTCGTCGTTGTCGACACCGACGAACACGGCAACGTCAACATCGACGATTTGAAAGCCAAAGCCGAGCAACACCGCGACGCTTTGTCCGCCATCATGATTACTTACCCGTCCACCCACGGCGTGTACGAAGAAGGCATCCGCGACATTTGCCGCATCGTCCATGAAAACGGCGGACAGGTTTATATGGACGGTGCCAACCTCAACGCCCAAATCGGCATCATGCAGCCTGCCGAAGTCGGTGCGGACGTGTTGCACATGAACCTGCACAAAACCTTCTGCATCCCTCACGGCGGCGGCGGTCCGGGCATGGGTCCCATCGGTCTGAAAGCCCACCTCGCCCCATTTGCTCCAGGCCATACCTTGACCGACACCCACAGCGCCAGTGCCAATCAAACTGCCGTGGCTGCCGCAGCATATGGTTCTGCATCCATCCTGCCGATTACTTGGATGTACCTGACCATGATGGGCAAACAAGGTATGGAACAGGCAACGCGCCGCGCATTGCTCAACGCCAACTACATCGCCAAAGCCTTGGGCGAGGATTATCCGATTCTCTACACAGGTAAAAACGGCCGTGTCGCGCACGAATGCATCGTCGATTTGCGTCCGCTCAAAGCCGAAAGCGGCATCACCGAAACCGACATCGCCAAACGCCTGATGGACTACGGTTTCCACGCGCCGACAGTTTCCTTCCCTGTTGCCGGTACGCTGATGATCGAACCGACCGAGAGCGAAAGCAAAGCCGAACTCGACCGCTTCATCTCCGCCCTGAAATCCATCCGCCGCGAAGTGCAGAAAGTCATCGACGGCGAATGGCCGAAAGACAATAATCCGCTGGCCAACGCCCCACACACCGCCGCAGATATAACCGGCGACTGGGCGCGCCCGTATTCCCGCGAAGAAGCCGTCTTCCCGCTGCCGTTCGTGCGCGAACACAAGTTCTGGCCCTTTGTCAACCGCGTGGACGACGTGTACGGCGACCGCAACCTCGTGTGCAGCTGCCCGCCGATGGAAAATTATGAAGACTGACCGTTAAAACCCCGAAGACAAATGCCGTCTGAGACACTTTCAGACGGCATTTTCGTCAACGGCGGGCCGGTTGCACCGATACACATATCTCGGCTATAACTCCAAAATAAATGTGTTAAACCAGTATCCATACATCAGCTTTTTTATCATCCTACTTTTTATTCATCCGATCGGGCAGACAGATTTCAAAGATGAAAAGCCTATTTGCACCCTTTGATGTCATTCCCACACGGACAAACAAATAAATTCCCATAAAAAAAACGGAGCAGACACCTGCCCCGTTTTTTAATTTAATCCAAAATTTTAATCCGAATTTAGAATTTCGCACCGGATTGGTTTGCCATATAGTCAACCGCTGCTTTGACTTCGTCATCGCTCAAGCCGGCATTGCCGCCTTTGGCAGGCATCGCGTTAAAGCCTTCAAGGGCGTGTTTGTGCAAGGTTTCTTTGCCTTTTTTGATACGCGGCGCCCAATCGTCTTTTTTGCCTATGCCGGGAATACCGGGGATTGAACCGCCGTGGCACGCCTGACAACTTGCTTCAAAAACTTTCTTGCCGTCTGCACCGGCTGCAGGTGCGGCAGCACCTTTGTCTTCTGCCCCCGCTTCCGCTGGAGCTGCATTATCGGCAGGAGCAGAAGCTGCCCCTGAAGCGGCATTGTCGGCAGGTGCAGCCTCATCAGGATTTGGGAAAGAACCTCCGCTTTTGTTTGCCATGTAGGTAATCGCCCGTTTGAGTTCCTGATCGGTCAGGTCTGCCGCACCGCCTTTGGCAGGCATGGCGTTAAAGCCGTTCAGCGCGTGTTGGAACAAAGTATCGAAGCCTTGCGCGATACGCGGCGCCCAGTCGCCGTTGTGCTCCAGTTTCGGAGCATTCGGCACATTGCTGTCCGCCGCGTGGCATTGGATACAGATTTTGTTGAAAACCTGATCGCCTTGGCGTTCGCCGACGGGGATGCCGTCGCCCATCGTCAATTGTCCGACGGGCTGGATACGGGTCTGCGTTGCCGCTTCCGTAGTGGCATCGACATCGCCGAACGAGCCGCTGCCCGCCAGCTTAATCAGGAAATAAAGGACTGCAATAACAATAACGATACCGCTCACAAGGGTAAACAGTGCAGAGCCTTGGGCTTTATTGTCGCGGAGTTGTTTCATTTGGTAGGCCTCGCCGTCAGGTTAGGTTGTGCTGTAAATTATAGTTTGGTGTGTTAAACGCAGTTAACAATATTTTGCTGGATTATACTGAATTCACAGGGTCTTTCCAATCGCTATCATTGAAAATATGAAAAAATTTGCCAACAGTATCTGTGCAAAACAAATAATCCGTTGAAAATACTGGATTATCTCCAAGAAAACTCCCATTATGCCGCCATACGCCGCCTGACGGCGCAAGATAACCTTTGCCAATTTGCAGAATTTACGTTAACCTTACGTTCTCCGCACCCATAGCTCAGTTGGAAGAGTGTCAGTTTCCGAAGCTGGAGGTCACAGGTTCGATCCCTGTTGGGTGCGCCAATTATAAAGAGGCCGTCTGAAAGATAAATACTTTTCAGACGGCCTTTTGACTTACTTCAAACTCTTATTTCAACACTTCGGCAAACGCATCGGCAACATAGGCGATATTCGATGCGTTCAGCCCGGCGACGCACATCCTGCCGGAATCCAGCAGGTAAACGGCAAATTCGTCGCGCAGCCTGCGGACTTGTTCTACGCTCAACCCTGTGTAGCTGAACATGCCGCGCTGCTTGATGAAATAAGTGAAATCGCGACCGGGGATTCGGTCGGTCAATACGCCGTAAAGTTTCTGCCGCATCTCACGGATGCGGTCGCGCATCATATAAACTTCGTTTTGCCACAAGGCGTAAAGTTCGGAGCTGTTCATCACATCGGCGGCGAGATACGCACCGTGTGCGGGCGGGCTGGAGTAGATGCGGCGGACGGTAAATTTGAGTTGTCCGAACACCAATTCCGCTTCTTCTGTATTCGGGCAAACCACGCTTAAGCCGCCGACGCGCTCGCCGTAGAGCGACAGGTTTTTTGAAAACGAATTGCTGACGAACAGCGGCAAATCCATTTCCACCGCTTTGCGGACGGCGTAGGCATCGCTGTCCAAATCGCTGCCAAAGCCTTGGTAGGCGATGTCCATAAACGGAATCAGTTTGCGCATTTTGATGATTTGCAACACTTCGTCCCATTGCTGTTCCGACATATCCACGCCGGTCGGGTTGTGGCAGCAGGGATGGAGGATAAGGACGCTGTTTTCGGGCAGGGTGTTGAAAAACGCGGTCATTTCGTCGAATTTCACGCCGACAGTGGCGGGGTCGTAATATGGGTAAGTGCCGACCTCGAAACCTGCACCTTCAAAAATGCCGCGATGGTTGTCCCAAGTCGGGTCGCTGACGTAGGCGCGCGCTTCGGGAAACCAGCGGTGCAGGAAATCCGCCCCGACTTTGAGCGCGCCCGAACCGCCCAAGGTTTGTACGGTAACGATGCGCCCTTGCGCGAGTGTGGAGTTGTCTTTTCCGAACAACAAATGCTGCACCGCGCTGCGGTAAGTGTTCAAACCTTCCATCGGCAGGTAAGGCGACGGCTCAGGTGTAGCGGCACGGGCGGTTTCGGCACGGTTTACGGATTCCAATACGGGCATTTTGCCTTCGTCGTCGAAATAAATGCCTATGCTCAAATTGACTTTTTCAGGGCGCGGGTCGCGGTTGAACGTTTCGACCAAACTCAAAATCGGGTCGCCGGGGTAATATTCAACGTGTCGGTACATAGTCCTTACCTTTTGCTTTTTCCAAGGATTTTCTTTTTCAACAGTACGCCGCTTTCGATATGGTGCGTAAACGGGAATTGGTCGAACAAGGCGGCACGTTCGACCGTATGGGTTTCCGCCAAGGTGTCCAAATTAGCACGCAGGGTTTCGGGATTGCAGGAAATGTAGATGATATTGTCAAACTGCGACACCAGCTTCAAAGTTTCCTCATCGATGCCGGCACGCGGCGGATCAACGAAAATAGTGGAAAATGCATAATCCGTCAAAGCAATACCACCCTCCTTAAGACGTGTAAACTCACGTTTGCCGGTATAGGCTTCGGTAAATTCTTCGGCAGACAGGCGGGCGATTTTGATGTTGCCTATCCCGTTTGCCTCAATATTCCATTGCGCCGCACCTACTGAAGTTTTGGAAATCTCGGTTGCTAAAACCTGTCGGAAATATTGGGACAGCGGCAGGGTGAAATTGCCGTTTCCGCAATATAGTTCGAGCAAATCCCCGCCCAGCCCTTCCGCCGCGCGGCACGCCCATTCGAGCATTTTCCGGCACACAGCGGCATTCGGCTGGGTGAAGCTGCCTTCGATTTGGCGGTAGTGGAAATCGCGGTCGCCGACGCGCAGGGTTTCGGTTACGTAATCTTGTTTTAAAACGATTTTCTGCCCCCTGCTCCGCCCAATAACGGAAATATCCAACTGTTGCTGTAACGCTTGCGCCGCCTGCATCCACTCATCATCAAGCCTTTTGTGGTAAATCATGGTAACCAGCATTTCCCTGCTGAGCGTGGAGAGGAATTCGACGGCATACCAGCGTTTTTTGAGTTCGGGGGATTGCGCGGCGGCGGCGATCAGCTCGGGCATGAGGCGGTTGACGGCCTCGGAAGCTGCTTCAAAACGGTCGCAGCGTATCATGCTTGCGCCGCTGGCTTTCTGCCCTTTTTCAAACATGGCGTAAAACATTTCACCGCCTTCGTGCCAAATACGGAACTCGGCACGCATACGGTAGTGTTTGTCCGGAGATTCGTACACTTCCCACTCGGGAACATCCAAACCTGCAAAAAGGGTTTTAAGGTAGTCTTTTTTACCTTGAAGCTGCTGCGTGTAGTCGCTCATATCGCTATCCTGAAAAATCAGACCGGATTATAAGCCGATTCACTGCAAAACACGCAACCCCTTTACCGGCATATAACCCGTTTTCCTCCGGCTTTTATGCTAAAATCCGCCGTCTCCAACATACCGCCGACAGAGGGAAAATATGGCAGGCAACACTTTCGGACAACTCTTCACCGTGACCACGTTCGGCGAAAGCCACGGCGCGGGTTTGGGCTGCATCATCGACGGCTGCCCGCCCGGACTGGCATTGACCGAATCAGACATCCAAGCCGACCTCGACCGGCGCAAACCCGGCACCAGCCGCCACGTTACCCAACGCCGCGAAGCCGACCAAGTCGAAATCCTCTCCGGCGTCTTCGAAGGCAAAACCACCGGCACACCCATCGCCCTCTTAATCCGCAACACCGACCAACGCAGCAAAGACTACGGCAACATCGCCACCAGCTTCCGTCCCGGCCATGCCGACTATACCTATTGGCAAAAATACGGCACGCGCGACTATCGCGGCGGCGGCAGGAGTTCCGCCCGCGAAACCGCAGCCCGCGTTGCCGCCGGAGCCGTCGCCAAAAAATGGCTGAAAGAAAAATTCGGTACGGAAATCACCGCCTACGTTACCCAAGTCGGCGAAAAAGAAATCCGGTTTGAAGGCTGCGAATATATTTCCCAAAATCCTTTTTTTGCCGCGAACCAAAGCCAAATTGAGGACTTGGAAAACTATATGGACGGCGTGCGTAAATCCTTGGATTCCGTCGGCGCGAAACTGCATATTGAAGCGTCTAACGTCCCTGTAGGCTTGGGCGAACCCGTTTTCGACCGCCTCGATGCCGAAATCGCCTACGCGATGATGGGCATCAACGCCGTCAAAGGCGTGGAAATCGGCGCGGGCTTCGGCAGCGTTGTCCAACGCGGTAGCGAACACGGTGACGAACTGACCCCGCAAGGCTTCCTGTCCAACCACGCCGGTGGCATCCTCGGCGGCATCAGCACCGGGCAAGACATCTGCGTCAATATCGCCATCAAGCCCACCAGCTCCATCGCCACTCCGTGCCGAAGCATCGACATTCACGGCAACCCCGTCGAACTCACCACCCACGGCAGGCACGACCCCTGCGTCGGCTTGCGCGCCGCGCCGATTGCCGAAGCTATGCTGGCATTGGTTTTAATCGACCACGCCCTGCGCCATCGTGCGCAAAATGCCGACGTTCAGGTTAATACGCCCGACATTACTCTTTCAAACAAATAAAAATTTAGCCAAAACACAGACTTTATAATAGAATACCAAGCATTGCCGTGCCGCTTTGACGCACGGGTTTGTTTAGAGGAACACAACCGACATGACACAAGAAACCGCTTTGGGTGCGGCACTGAAATCCGCCGTCCAAACTATGAGCAAAAAGAAACAGACCGAAATGATCGCCGACCACATCTACGGCAAATACGATGTATTCAAACGCTTCAAACCGTTGGCGCTCGGCATCGATCAGGATTTGATTGCCGCGCTGCCCCAATACGATCCTACACTTATTGCACGCGTCCTCGCCAACCACTGCCGCCGTCCGCGTTATCTGAAAGCCTTGGCGCGCGGCGGCAAACGTTTCGATTTGAACAACCGTTTCAAAGGCGAAGTTACCCCCGAAGAACAGGCGATCGCGCAAAACCATCCTTTCGTGCAGCAGGCTTTGCAACAGCAGTCCGCCCAAGCTGCCGCCGAAACGCCGTCTGTTGAAGCCGAAGCAGCCGAATCTTCCGCAGCAGAATAAATCCCCAAACGAAATGCCGTCTGAAAACCGATTTGGTTTCAGACGGCATTTTTTCGTATGCGGCAATCACGGTTCAAATATCGAGTTCCGCCGTATCTCCTTCGCGTTCCATCCAGGCGCGGCGGGCGGCGGCTTCGCCTTTGCCCATCAGTTTGACGAAGATGTCGCGCGTCTCGTCATCCGCGCCTTCAGGGATTTGCACCTGCAACAGGCGGCGGGTGTCTGGGTGCATGGTGGTGTCTTTGAGCTGGTCGGGGTTCATCTCGCCCAAGCCTTTGAAACGGCTGATGGAATAAGCAGTTTCTTTAACGCCTTCTTTTTGCAGCCTCTCTAAAATGCCGTCAAGTTCGTTTTGGTCGAGGGCGTAGAATTTGCGGGCGGGTTTGCTTTTGCCTTGTGCGTTGACATCGACGCGGAACAGCGGCGGCTGGGCGACGTAGATATGTCCGTCGGCAATCAATTTGGGGAAGTGGCGGTAGAACAGGGTCAGCAGCAAAACTTGAATATGCGAGCCGTCCACGTCGGCATCAGACAGAATAGCGATTTTGCCGTAGCGCAGGCCGCTTAAATCGGGATTGTCGTTGATGCCGTGTGGATCGACGCCGATGGCGACGGAAATGTCGTGGATTTCGGCGTTGCCGAAGAGTTGGTCGGGGTGGACTTCGAAGCTGTTGAGCACCTTACCACGCAGGGGCAAAATCGCCTGCGTCGCCTTGTCGCGGGCGAGTTTGGCGGAGCCGCCAGCAGAATCGCCTTCGACGAGGAAGAGTTCGTTTTCGCGAATGTCTTCGCTTTCGCAGTCGGTCAGCTTGCCGGGCAGGACAGCGACGCCGCTGCCTTTTTTCTTTTCAATCTTTTTAACCGAACGCATCCGTGCTTGTGCCTGACGGATAGCGAGTTCGGCGATTTTTTTGCCGTAATCCACGTTTTGGTTCAGCCACAATTCCAAAGGGTCGCCCGATACGGTGGCAACGAGTTTCAACGCGTCACGGTTGGTCAGCTTGTCTTTGGTCTGACCTTGGAACTGCGGGTCGAGGACGCGGGCAGAAAGGACGAAGGCGGTTTTGCCGAACACGTCGTCACTTTGTACTTTCACGCCGCGGGGCAAGAGGTTGTGCAGATTGATGAAGTTGTTGACGGCGTTGAACACGGCTTGTTTCAAGCCTGCTTCGTGCGTGCCGCCCAGCGGGGTGGGGATGAGGTTGACGTAGCTTTCGTTGGCGCACGAGCCTTCTTCCAGCCAAGTCAGGGCAAAGGCGGTGCCTTCTCCGATGCTGAAATCGCCGTTGTGGTTGTCTGAAATATAGTTTTCGCAGGAGAACAGCGGCACGGCTTCCTGCGCGTCGGCAATCAGGTCGGTCAGATAGCTTTTCAGGCCGTCGGGGTAGTGCCAGGTTTGGGTATGCGCTTCGTCTTCGCCTTTGACCGGGCGGGTCAGGGAAACACGCACACCCGGCAGCAGCACGGCTTTGGCGCGCAGCAGGCGTTCGAGTTCGGGAATGCTGTAATTCGGGCTTTCAAAATATTTTCCGTCCGGCCAAACGCGCACTTCGGTGCCGCTGTCTTTGACGGCGCATTTGCCCACTTCCGCCAACGGTTCGACCACGTCGCCGCTGGCAAACACGATGCGGTGGATTTTGCCTTCGCGTTTGACGGTGACTTCAAGACGGGTGGAGAGGGCGTTGGTGACGGACACGCCCACGCCGTGCAGGCCGCCTGAAAAGGCATACGCGCTGCCGCCGTCTTTTTTATTGAACTTGCCACCCGCATGCAGACGGGTAAACACGAGTTCGACCACGGGTACGCCTTCTTCAGGGTGCAGGCCGACGGGAATACCGCGCCCGTTGTCGCGCACAGAAAGCGAACCGTCTTCATGAATTTGCACGTCGATTGCCGTGGCGAAACCGCCCAACGCCTCGTCCGCCGCGTTGTCGATGACTTCTTGGCAGATGTGGGTCGGGCTGTCGGTGCGGGTGTACATACCGGGACGCTCTTTAACCGGCTCCAAGCCTTTGAGGACGGTGATGCTGGATTCGCTGTATTGGTTGTTTTTAGCCATAGGAATAATCTGAAAGTAAGAAAAACAACGCTTTCAGACGGCCTGAAAGCGTTGCGTTCCGTTGTTTTACCGGTTGCCGGAAGGTTGGCGGGCGGCAAAGTCTTCATAACTTTCCATACCGCGCAGGAAGCGGGAGAGTTCTTTCAACGCCCCCAAATAAACGTCGCGTTTGAACTCGATGACTTCGTCAACAGGAGCCCAATATTGGTGCCAACGCCAGCCGTCAAATTCGGGGTGGCGGGTGGCGCGCAGGTTGACATCGCAATCCCGGCCGGTCAGGCGCAGGAGATACCAAATCTGCTTCTGTCCGCGATAAGAGCCGCGCCATTCGCGGCGTACCCAGTTGTTCGGCACGTCGTAACGCAGCCAGTCGCGCGTCCGCCCGACGATTGTGACGTGTTGCGGCAGAAGTCCGACTTCCTCGTAAAGCTCGCGGTACATCGCGGTTTCGGGGCTTTCGCCGGGCTTGATGCCGCCTTGCGGAAACTGCCAAGAATGTTCGCGCACGCGCTTGCCCCAAAAGACCTCGTTGCGGTTGTTGGTTAAGATGATGCCGACATTGGGGCGATAGCCTTCCCTGTCCAACACGGTGTCGCCCTCCGTTAAATTCAATCGTGCGATTTTCCCACAAATCAGGCGGTTTTGACAAATCAGACGGCATGGCGGTACGTGTGCCGAAACACGGGGGGATTTGGGAAAATATCTTGAATTTGGTTTACAATAATACGTTTCAAATTAATTCGGGAATCAGACCATGTTAGATATCCAATTGCTCCGCAGCAACACCGCCGCTGTGGCGGAACGCTTGGCCGCACGCGGTTATGAATTCGATACCGCGCGTTTTAATGCGCTGGAAGAACAGCGAAAAGCCGTCCAAGTGAAAACCGAAGAACTACAAGCCTCGCGCAACAGCATTTCCAAACAAATCGGCGCACTGAAAGGTCAGGGCAAACACGAAGAAGCGCAGGCGGCGATGAATCAGGTTGCCCGAATCAAAACCGATTTGGAACAGGCCGCCGCCGATTTGGAAGCCGTGCAAAAGGAACTGGATGCATGGTTGTTGAGCATACCTAACCTGCCGCACGAAAGCGTACCCACCGGTAAAGACGAAACCGAAAACGTCGAAGTCCGCAAAGTCGGCACGCCACGCGAATTTGACTTTGAAATCAAAGACCATGTCGATTTGGGCGAACCTTTGGGTTTGGATTTCGAAGGCGGCGCAAAACTCTCCGGCGCACGATTTACCGTGATGCGCGGACAAATCGCCCGTCTGCACCGCGCGCTGGCGCAATTCATGCTCGATACGCACACGCTGAAACACGGCTACACCGAGCATTACACGCCCTATATCGTGGACGACACCACCCTGCAAGGCACGGGCCAGCTACCGAAGTTTGCGGAAGATCTGTTCCACGTTACCCGTGGCGGCGACGAAACCAAAACCACGCAATATCTGATTCCGACAGCTGAAGTTACCCTGACCAATACCGTTGCCGACAGCATTGTGTCCGAAAGCGAACTGCCGCTGAAACTGACCGCGCATTCGCCCTGCTTCCGCAGCGAGGCGGGGTCATACGGCAAAGACACACGCGGCCTGATCCGCCAACACCAGTTCGACAAAGTAGAAATGGTACAAATCGTTCATCCCGAAAAATCATACGAAACGCTGGAAGAAATGGTCGGCCATGCCGAAAACATCCTGAAGGCTTTGGAACTGCCCTACCGCGTAATTACCCTGTGTACCGGCGACATGGGCTTCGGCGCAACTAAAACGTATGACTTGGAAGTTTGGGTACCAGCGCAAAACACTTACCGCGAAATCTCAAGCTGCTCCAACTGCGAAGATTTCCAAGCACGCCGCATGAAGGCGCGTTTCAAAGACGAAAACGGCAAAAACCGCTTGGTACATACCTTGAACGGCTCCGGCTTGGCTGTCGGCAGAACGCTGGTCGCCGTATTAGAAAACCATCAAAACGCCGACGGCAGTATCAATATCCCAGCCGCTTTGCAGCCTTATATGGGTGGCGTTGCCAAGTTGGAAGTCAAATAAGTTTGCAGGCTGCCTGAACGTCAAATGCCGTCTGAAACCTGTTTCAGACGGCATTTCCTTTAAACTCTTAAAACACATCAGCCGTCGGCACGAACCGCATTGCCGCAATCGCCGGTCTGTCCGACCTCGCGGATATTGGACAGCGTAACTTCCGAAATATTACCCAACGCCTCTTCCGTCAAAAATGCCTGATGGCCGGTAAACAGCACATTATGACAAGACGACAGGCGGCGGAACACGTCGTCGGTAATCACATCGTTGGATTTGTCTTCAAAAAACAGCTCGCGCTCGTTCTCGTACACATCCATGCCCAATGCGCCGATTTTCCGGCGTTTCAACGCCTCAATCGCGGCAGAACTGTCAATCAGACCGCCCCGGCTGGTGTTGATAATCATCACGCCGTCTTTCATTTTGTCGAATGCCGCTTCGTTCAGCATATAGTGGTTTTCCGGCGTGGAGGGGCAATGCAGCGTGATGATGTCCGATCGGGCATACAGCTCGTCCAAATCCACATATTTTCCGCCGAGTTTTTCCACTTCGGGGTTGCAAAACGGATCGTAAGCCAGCAGGTTCATACCGAAACCCTTTAAAATCCGCATCGTTGCGATACCGATTTTCCCCGTGCCGATAACGCCCGCCGTTTTGCCGTACATATTGAAACCGGTCAGACCTTCCAGCGAAAAATTCGCATCGCGGGTACGCTGATAGGCTTTGTGGATACGGCGGTTCAAAGTCAGCATCAGACCGACCGTATGTTCCGCAACCGATTCGGGCGAATAGGCAGGCACGCGCACGACTTTCAAGCCCAACTCTTCAGCCGCCTTCAAATCCACATTATTGAAGCCGGCACAACGCAACGCCACAGTTTTCACGCCAATTTGCGCCAATTTTTCCAACACAGGCCGGCTGCTGTCGTCGTTTACAAAAATACAGACCGCTTCCGCGCCTTCCGCCATTTTCGCCGTTTTCGCATCCAGCATGAAATCAAAAAACTCCAGCTCGAAGCCGAAATGCCGGTTGGCGCGGGTAAAATGTTCGCGGTCATAGCTTTTCGTACCGTAAATCGCAATCTTCATCCGGATTCCTATCCCTTGTCCGTTGTCGAAAACGGCATCATACACTGGATTCGGGCAGAGCCGGCGGCTTGTTTTCGCGGTTTTGCGCCGCAGGCGCGCCCTGCCCGACCGCCCGGCACGTCAAAATGCCGTCCGAACGCCGTTTGCACCTTATGTTTCCGAAAGAGGGCGCACGTTCAAATCCCCTTTTTTCCTTATTTCCGAACAAAAAAGCCGGGAATATGCGGGCGCATCCCTTCCGCTTATCATCCGATCGGCGGAAAAATGCCGTCTGAAAAAGCATTTCTTTTTCAGACGGCATTTTTCAGACTGTCCGCCATATGCCGCCGGTTTTGCTATTGATTTTTCATTATTTTCATGTTTTTTATGTGCTTTGCCTTAAAAGACTGAAATATAAAAAATAAAGCCGCAAATTGTCAGAAAGAAAAGTAAAGCTAAACTTTTTATTTTATTTTCTGCCGTATCTTCTTCCCATGGTTTAAATATAAATAGACCAGTTATGAAATCAAATATTGAATGCCAAACCGCTAAAAAAAACTCCATAAAATTTCCTTAAAAAATATCCCGCATCATGCAACCGATTTTTTTATCCGGACACAAAACTCAATCGCCCATTGCCGCCAGAAGCTCCGCCTGATGTTCGGCAATCAGGGCATCGGTGATTTCTTCCAAGTCACCGTCCATCACAAAATCCAGCTTGTGCAGGGTGAGGTTGATGCGGTGGTCTGTTACCCTGCCTTGGGGGTAGTTGTAGGTACGGATGCGTTCGCTGCGGTCGCCGCTGCCGATCAGGGATTTGCGTTCAGCGGCTTCTTTGGCTTGGGCTTCGCGTTTTTGCGCGTCGTTCAGGCGGGCGGCGAGGACTTTCATCGCCTGCGCTTTGTTGGCGTGTTGGCTGCGTCCGTCTTGGCATTCGACCACCATGCCTGTGGGCAGGTGGGTGATGCGGACGGCGGAATCGGTTTTATTGATGTGCTGCCCGCCCGCGCCGGATGCGCGAAAGGTGTCGATGCGAAGGTCGACGGGGTTCAACTCGATGTCTTCCAGTTCGTCCGCTTCGGGCATCACGGCAACGGTGCAGGCGGAGGTGTGGATGCGGCCTTGGCTTTCGGTGGCGGGAACGCGCTGCACGCGGTGTCCGCCCGATTCAAATTTCAAACGGCTGTACGCGCCTAAGCCGATAATACGGGCGATAACTTCTTTATAGCCGCCCAACTCGCTTTCGTTGGCGGACACGATTTCAACCTGCCAGCGGTTGCGTTCGGCGTAGCGGCTGTACATACGCAGCAAATCGCCGGCAAACAGCGCGGCTTCGTCGCCGCCCGTTCCGGCGCGTATTTCGATGAAGATGTTTTTGTCGTCGTCGGCATCTTTGGGCAGCAGCAGTTTTTGCAGTTCGGTATCGAGCGTGTTGATTTTGGCTTTTGCCGCTTCGATTTCTTCGGCGGCAAAGTCTTTCATTTCGGGGTCGGACAGCATTTCTTCGGCATCTGCCAAGTCGCTTTGCGCCAGTTGATAGTTTTGAAATACTTCGACGACGGGCGTCAATTCGGCGTGTTCACGCGTGAGCTTGCGGTAGTTGTCCATATCTGCCGTGGCTTCGGGTTGCCCTAAAAGGTGGGTAACTTCTTCCAACCGGTCTCCGAGTTGTTGCAGTTTTTCTAAGATAGACGGCTTCATAATTCTTCCATAACAAACGCCGCCTGAATGTTCAGACGGCATCAAAACGCGGTCATTATAATATATTTTCTGAATATTCAAAAAGATAATCTTAGATGGATAACCTACCGTCCCAACAGGGCATCGGCATTGCGCTCCGTTACCTTTGCAATCTCTTCTACACAGGTTCCGCGGATTTCCGCAGCAATCTTTGCAATACCCGGAATATTGGCAGGCGTATTAATCTCCTTTTTCAGCATAAACGGGCTGTCGGTTTCCAAGACGAAATCGGTGTCATTCAGGGTTTTGAGGGTTTCGCGTATTTTGCGGGCGTTCGGGTTGAGCAACAGCGAACCGATGCCGATTTTGAAACCCAGTTTTGTCAACATGCATGCTTCTTCCGCGCTGCCGGAGAAGGCGTGAACGATGCCGCCTTGGGCAAAGCCTGTCTGTTTGACGGCGGCAGCGATGTCGGCGGTGGCTTTGAGATTATGGATAATCACGCGGCGGCGCAGGGTTTGCGCGATGGCAAGCTGGCGGCTGAAAACTTGGATTTGCCATTCGCGCTGCTGCGGTGTTTGGATTTTGTCGTAAAAATCCAAGCCAATTTCGCCGACCCATGCCGTCGGACGCGCTTTCAATGCTTGTTCCAAATGCCGGAAATCCGGTTCGGAAACGTCGTCTGAAAACCAAGGATGGATGCCGAGCGCGATATGGATATTGCCTAAAAGCGGATTTTCAGACGACCTTTTCGCCAAATCCGCCACGTCCTGCCAATCCTGCGGCCGAGTCGCGGGAACGATAAACCGCCCTACTCCAGCCTCCCGCGCTGCGGTCAAAACATGCGGCAGGTTTTTGCGTAAGGCGGGATCGGCGAGATGGCAGTGGGTGTCGGTGAAGTTCATTTCGATTTCACAATAATTGCAGTCTTGCCAACTCTTTTTCCACCTCTTCCTTACCCCAGCCTTGCGATACGGCGAGGGTCATGAGTGCGGTGGCGGTTTCGAGGTTGCATTTGCCGCCGTTGATGATACCCGAGTTGCGGAACGCATTGCCTTGCGCGTAAACGGCGGCAGTTCTGCCTTGTCGGACTTGGCTGATGTTGAGCAACAATTTGCCTTGCTGCGTAAAGTCTTGCACGGCGCGGATGAAACCTTCGTCTGCGGGTGTGTTGCCGTGTCCGTAGCTTTGCAGGATAAAGGCTTGGGCGGGAAGCTGTCCGAGTCCGTCTGCGAGCTCTTGGATGGCAAAGCCGGGGATAAGCGTGCGGACGGCGATTTTTGCCTGAGGATCGGGATAGCGGATTTTGAGGCCGTCTGAAACGGCTGCTGCGTCTTGGGACGGGATGCGGATATTATGCCAGCCTTGAGTTTCGTCCCATTTGGCAAGTGCGCCGAAATGCGGATTGTCGAAACCTGCGGCGGTTTCGGTGCTGACTTTGCTGCTGCCGACGGCGGGATACAGTTTGCCGTCAAAGGCAATGACGGTTTGTTTGAGCTTGAGGCTGAAGGCGGCAACGGCGGTGGAGAGGTTGCGCGGGGCGTCGCTGTTTTCGGCGGCATAAGGCCATTGGGAACCGGTCAGGACAATCGGTTTGCCCAAACCTTGCAGGGCGAGCGCGAGGAGATTGGCGGTGTACGCCATGCTGTCCGTGCCGTGCAGTATCAGAATGCCGTCGCAGGAAGGGAGTTTGTCGGCGATGATGTCCAGCCAATCGCACCAGTATTGTAGGGTGACGGAGGAGGAATCAATCAAGGGATTGCAGACGTGCCACTCGAAGTCGAGGCCGTCTGAAAAAGGGGAAAGGGCTTGGCTGACCAATGCGGTATCGGGGCGCAGGCCTTTGCTGCTTTGGGTCATGCCTATGGTGCCGCCTGTGTAGAGGACGAAGATTTTTTGTTTCATAGCATTGTCGTACCGTCTGAACATAATGATGCGGCTTATTTAACTATATTTCGCACCGTCCGGCAATTTGGCGGCGGAAGCGGCCTTCAGACGGCATTGAAATGAAAAGACACCGGCTGCCGATATTCCGCCTTCCCAGCGGTTTGCATTTGAAAACCGGCAAGCCCGAAAAGCTACGGCCGCCCGGATGCCGGGCTTTGGATAATAAGGCGCGGCGGCTGCCGATACCGGCAGCCCTTTCAGGCCGTCCGCCCTATTGCCTGTTCCGCGCGGCTTTTTTGGCTGCCTTGGCGGCTTTGCGTTGCGCCCGCTTTTCTTTCAATTTGCTGCGGTAAAACTGGATACGTTGGCGTTTTTTCCACCAAATCCAAGCGACAACGGCCGCACCTATACCCAAGATAACAAAAATACCCGATTGCAGGCTGTGCATTTTCGCCATCAGCCAATCGATGTTGTGCGCACCGTATTCGCCCAGATAAATCCAAATAGGGACGGAAATCAGTGCGGCCAGTCCATCCATAATGATAAAACGCAAGTATGAAACCTTGCGGCTGATACCGGCTGTAACAAATACGGCCGTTCTCAAACCGGGCAGGAAACGGGCAACAAATAAGACCCAGTTACCGTATTTGTCGAATTTTTCCTGAACCTGCGCGTAACGTTTCGGCGTCATGATACGCGCAATAGGTTTGAACCTTAGGATTTTCTGCCCCCAAATTCGTCCGGCAGCGAACATGATGCCGTCCCCGACCAATACGCCGAGCATACCGACTGCAAACATAATATGCGGATTGGTATAACCCATACCCGAAATCACGCCGCCTGTTACCAAAGTCAAATCCTCGGGAATCGGCACGCCGAAACCGCAGATGACCAATACAAAAAAAACAGCCGCATAACCGTATTCGACAAAAAAGGCTTCTAAAAAAGCAAACATGGCGGATATTCCATTGTCGGAGATAAAAAGTCAGAACAAACCGAAACATTTTCTACATGAAGCAGGCATTCTATCAAAGATTATGCCGTCTGAAAGCGGAAAAAAGGCAGATTCGCGCATCCTCCGCATGTTCAGACGGCATTTAAACAGAAAACCGGCCGGTTCTGAAAACGGTTTTTCCTGATTTTGCCTAAATGCTGCCGATGGCGGAAGCAATACGTTCCGCCCCTTCGCGCGCCCAATCGGCCTGCCGTGCCTCAACCATCACGCGCACGACAGGTTCAGTTCCCGAAGCGCGCAACACAACCCTTCCTTTGCCTTCGAGTTCTTTTTCCACTTCGGCCAACACGTCTTTCGAAGCCTCCTGCCATTTCTGACCTTTTTGGATGCGCACGTTAATCATAGTTTGCGGATACGGCTGCCAGTCGGCGCAAACGGTGGCGAGGTCTTGGTTCAGGATTTGCAGCGCCGCCAAAACTTGCAGCGCGGAAATAATGCCGTCGCCGGTGTTGTGTTTGTCCATGCACAAAATATGGCCGCTGGCTTCGCCGCCGATGAGCCAGCCGCGTTGGTTCAGCTGTTCCAACACATAGCGGTCGCCGACTTTGGCGCGGCAGAAATCGACGCCCTGCTCTTTCAGGGCGATTTCCATCGCCATATTGGTCATAACCGTGCCGACCACGCCGCCGATGTTGATACCTTCTCGGGCTCGGGCTTTGGCGATGACGTAAATCAGGCTGTCGCCGTCGTAAACCTTACCGTTTTTATCGACCATCATCAGGCGGTCGCCGTCGCCGTCTAAGGCGATGCCGTAGTCGGCTTCATGCTGTAAAACGGCTGCCTGGAGTGTCTTGGTATAAGTCGCACCGCATTTTTCATTGATGTTGTAGCCGTTGGGTTCGTTGCCGATACTGACGACCTGTGCACCCAGTTCGTGAAACACCTTGGGTGCGACACCGTACCCCGCGCCGTTGGCGGTATCGATAACCAACTTCAAACCCCGAAGGTCGGAATGACTGGGGAAGGTGGATTTGCAAAATTCGATATAGCGGTCGTCCGCACCGCTGATGCGGCGTGCGCGACCGAGGCGTGCAGAAGGCTGGGTTTTCATTTCTTCGTCGATTTTGGCTTCGATTTCCAACTCGATTTCATCGGAAAGCTTCACGCCGCCCTCGGCAAAGAATTTAATGCCGTTGTCGGAATAGGCATTATGCGACGCGGAAATCATCACACCAGCGGACAAACGCAGCGCACGGGTCAGATAAGCCACGCCGGGCGTAGGCAGCGGTCCGGTTTGGATAACGTTGACACCTGCGGCGGTAAAACCCGCCACCAAAGCGGCCTCCAGCATATAGCCGGAAATCCGCGTATCCTTGCCAATTAAAACGGTCGGTTTCTGGTCGGTGTCGTGCTGAACCAAAACCTGCCCCGCCGCATAACCGAGTTTCAATACAAAATCGGGCGTAATCGGAAACTGCCCGACTTCGCTGCGCACGCCGTCCGTGCCGAAATATTTTTTTGCCATGTGTTGCTCCAAGAATGTGAACCGTTGTCCGAGATTATACAGTCAGTTTGTGCCTTGCTGTCTGCACCGTTGATGCCGTCTGAAGCCGCCCCGTCCTTTTCAGACGGCATGAAGTATGTGAACCGCTCTTTACAGATTGATGCCCAACGCTTCCCACACCTTCAACGCATCCGCTGTCGCCTTCACATCATGCACCCGCACGATTTGCGCGCCGCGCGCTACGGAAGCCAACGCTGCCGCCACGCTGCCGTGTACGCGTTCCGCCGCATTTGCCTCGCCGGTCAGCTCGCCTATCGTGCTTTTGCGCGATACGCCGATGAGCAGCGGAAAACCTGTTTCCGCCATCAATTCGGGCAAATGCCGCATCAGCGCGATATTGTGTTGCAAGGGTTTGCCGAAGCCGGAGCCGAAGCCGGGGTCGAGTATGATGCGTTGCGGTGCGATGCCTGCCGCGATACATTCCGCTGAGCGCGCTTTCAAATACCGCGCTACTTCACCGACAACATCTTGATATTTCGGATTAATCTGCATGGTTTTGGGCAAACCCTGCATGTGCATCAGGCAAATGCCCGTGTCCGCCTGACGCGCCAGCAATTCGACCGCGCCCTCGTCATTCAACGCCGCCACATCATTAATAATATCGACGCCGCCGAGTGCCAACGCTTTTTCCATAATCACCGTGCGGCGCGTGTCCAAACTGATGGGAACGCCCCACCCCGCCACTTCCGCCAAAACAGGCTCAACCCGCGCCCATTCTTCTTCAGGCGAAACATAATCCGCACCCGACCGCGTCGATTCGCCGCCGATGTCGAGAATGTCCGCACCCTCTTTCAAAAGCCGTTCGGCGTGCGCCAAAGCTGTTTGGGCATTTTGCGAATACGCGCCGCCGTCGGAAAAAGAATCGGGCGTGAGATTCACGATACCCATGATTTTCGGTTTGTCCAAACCGATTTCAAACCGTCCTGCCTGCCAAACGCATCCGACCATATCCGTGCCTCCGGAATAAAAAGCAAATTATATGCCGTCTGAACAAAACTTGTCCGTTTCAGACGGCATCGGTATTTCAAAAAAGTATCTTGCAGAATCCGCCGCCGTATGAAACATACCCGCCGAAACCCCCGCCCCTGCAAACGCGGCAACACCCCTTTATGCAAGATATAGTGGATTAACAAAAATCAGGACAAGGCGACGAAGCCGCAGACAGTACAGATAGTACGGAACCGATTCACTTGGTGCTTGAGCACCTTAGAGAATCGTTCTCTTTGAGCTAAGACGAGACAACGCCGTACTGGTTTTTGTTAATCCACTATAATCCGCCCGCACAAAATAGGATTTCTACAAGCCGTGTTATACTGTGGCGTGTTTTACGGATTGTTCGGGCTATGGATTTATTATCGGTTTTCCACAAATACCGTCTGAAATATGCGGTGGCCGTGCTGACGATACTGCTTTTGGCGGCAATCGGGCTGCACGCTTCCGTATATCGCATCTTCACACCTGAAAACATCCGAAGCCGCCTCCAACAAAGCATTGCCCATACGCACCGGAAAATCTCGTTTGATGCAGATATACAGCGCAGGCTTCTGCCCCGGCCGACCGTCATCCTGAAAAACCTGACCATTACCGAACCCGGCGGCGACCGGACTGCCGTTTCCATCAAAGAAACCAAAATCGGATTGAGCTGGAAAAATCTGTGGTCGGATCAGATACAGGTTGAAAAATGGGTGGTTTCAGGTGCGGAACTTGCCCTGACACGCGACGGGAAAGGCGTTTGGAACATCCAAGACCTGATCGACAACCCAAAACGCAAAGCCTCGGTAAACCGCATCATTATCGAAAACAGCACCGTCCGCCTCGACTTCCTGCAAGAGCGGTTTACCCTGAAGGAAGTCCGCCTCAACCTGCAATCCCCCATTTCATCGGGACAACAGTTTGAAAGTTCGGGCACACTGACCGGCGAAAACCTGTCTGCCTCATGGAAAAGCAAAGGGCTTTTCATTTCAGACGGCATCAATCCGCCCGAAATCTCACCGTTCCATTTCGAAGCCGAGACCGCCCTAAACGGGCACGGCATTACCGTTTCCACCACCGGCAACCCCACTATCCGTTTTAACGCCGGCGGACCGGATGCGGCCAACCTCAGCCTGCGTGCCGACACCGCCTTCCACAACCTCCACCTGACCGCCCAAATCCCTACGCTGTCACTCAGGAACAACAGCATTAAAATTGAAACCGTCAACGGGACATTTACCGCTACCGCCGACGGCGGGAATTCCCAATGGGGCGGATCGTTCAAACTCGATAAGGCCAAACTTCACCCCGGTATCGGCAACATCGGCAACGCCGAAATCTCCGGCAACGTCAAAACACCCCGCCTTCAAACCAACTTTTCCCTCGGCTCACCATTGGTTTGGAGCCGGAATAACGGTCTGGAGGCACCGCGCCTGCATGTATCAACCCTTCAGGATACCGTCAACCGCCTGCCGCAACCCCGTTTCATTAGCCGGCTCGACGGTTCGATGTCCATAAAAAACCTTCATCAGTGGCATGCCGAACTCAACGGTTCGTTCGACCGCCAAACCGTTGCCGCGAAATTCAGATACACACATAAAGACGCACCGCACCTGGAAGCTGCCGTCGCACTGCAAAAATTGAACCTAACCCCCTATCTTGACGACGTGCGGCAACAAAACGGCAAAATATTTCCCGACACCCTCGGCAAGCTGTCCGGAGATATCGAGGCCCACCTTAAAATCGGCAATGTCCAACTTCCCGGCCTGCAACTGGACGATATGGAAACCTACCTCCACGCTGACAAAGGCCATATTGCGCTCAGCCGTTTCAAGTCAAGGCTTTACGGCGGTCATACCGAAGGCGGCATCAGCATCGCCAACACCCGTCCCGCCACTTACCGCCTGCAACAGAATGCAAGCAACATCCAAATCCAACCGCTGCTGCAAGACCTGTTCGGCTTCCACAGCTTCAGCGGCAACGGCGACGCGGTCATCGACCTGACCGCGAGCGGCGAAACCCGAAAAGAGCTTATCCGCTCGCTTCAAGGCAGCCTGTCGTTGAATATTTCCAACGGCGCGTGGCACGGTATCGACATGGACAATATCCTGAAAAACGGCATTTCGGGCAAAACTGCCGACAATGCCGTACCCAGCACACCCTTCCACCGATTCACGCTCAACAGCGAAATTTCAGACGGCATCAGCCGCCACATCGATACCGAACTCTTCTCAGACAGCCTCTATGTTACCAGCAACGGCTATACCAATCTGGATACGCAGGAATTGTCTGAAGATGTCCTTATCCGCAACGCCGTCCATCCGAAAAACAAACCGATTCCCCTGAAAATCACCGGTACCGTGGACAAGCCGTCCATTACCGTCGATTACGGCAGGCTGACCGGCGGCATCAATTCGCGCAAAGAGAAACAGAAAATCCTCGAAGACACCCTGCTGGAACAATGGCAGTGGCTCAAACCTAAAGAACCGTAAATACCCTGCGTACAAAAATGCCGTCTGAAACGCCCCCGCGCTTCAGACGGCATGACTTTTCCGACCGACCGTACCACATCGGAAACACAAGCCCCATATCTGTTTGGCTTGGTGTCGGCTGGCAATGCCGCCATTTGTATTTTCGTCAACCCGCAGCGATTTTTCGTTGCCGCATCAAAAACAAAGTATGTCGGTTATATAGTGGATTAACAAAAATCAGGACAAGGCGACGAAGCCGCAGACAGTACAAATAGTACGGAACCGATTCACTTGGTGCTTCAGCACCTTAGAGAATCGTTCTCTTTGAGCTAAGGCGAGGCAACGCTGTACTGTTTTTTGTTAATCCACTATATTTCACGACAGGGCATAGGCTGCCCATACTGAAAAGGCAAGCAAGAACGCGAACCAAAACCAACCGCCTATCCATTCGCCCATATCGGCAGAAAACGTCCGCCAGTCCAAACATTCCGTGTTTCCATAATCTTCGACACGAAACAGACCCAAGCTCAAAACCGGCACAACGATACGTGCGGTCCGATGGAAAAAACGGCTTGGTTCCGCAAACGGGAATGCCGAACACATCAGCTCGAGTATCCAGTCCGCCACCGCCGCCAAAATCCTGACTGCCCATTTGAACAGTTCGTCCATGTGTCTTCCCCTCATGCCATCCTAAAAACCGGCCCAACCGACAAAAAACCAGCCACCGGCCAAATATCAACGCCGCCACAAGCAGTGCGGCGAACACCGACCATGCCGAGACCGCCATCTTCCGCCGCAGCAACACGCGCCGCACATTCCGCCAGCTGCCTCGTTTCCAGGCACGGTACAGGATTTTCAGCCGCCGCAATCCGTAACGGACAAAATCGCAGCTTGCCGCAAAAAGCCCAGCCGCTACGTCCAACAAATCCGCCAACATACGCCTTTCCCAACCGTTTCCAAACAGACAAACAGAACGCGCCTGTCCCGCCAGACAACCGCCTTTCAGACGGCATCGGCTGCCTCGAAATTGCCATCCCAACACAAAACCACATAGGCAACACACAAATGCCGTCTGAAAATCCAAACGGCGGCATAGCAATGCCGCCTTACAACCGTAAAGCAGCATTGCGTATCAAACTAACTTTCAATATATTGATTTAAAATAAAAAATACTCAATTATCATCATTTCCGCCAGCGCGGGAATGACGACACGAGGAATCCTATTTGAATCTACTATAAGCCGAGTTCCTCCCAAATCCCATCAATCTTAGCCGTAACCGCAGGGTCTTTTTTAATCACCCGCCCCCATTCGCGGTCGGTTTCGCCCGGACATTTGTTGGTTGCGTCCAAACCCATTTTGCCGCCGAGTCCGCTGACGGGGCTGGCGAAGTCGAGATAATCGATGGGCGTGTTTTCTACCAAAACAGTGTCGCGCACGGGATCCATGCGCGTGGTTACTGCCCAGATGACTTCTTTCCAGTCGCGCACGTTCACATCGTCATCGACCACAATGATGAATTTGGTGTACATAAACTGGCGCAGGAACGACCAGCAGCCCATCATCACGCGCTTGGCGTGTCCGGCGTACTGTTTTTTCATGCTGACCACCGCCATGCGGTAGGAGCAGCCTTCGGGCGGCAGGTAGAAATCGGTGATTTCGGGGAACTGCTTTTGCAAGAGCGGTACGAACACTTCGTTCAACGCCACACCCAAAACGGCAGGTTCATCGGGCGGTTTGCCCGTGTAGGTCGAATGGTAAATCGGGTTTTCGCGCATGGTGATGCGTTCGACCGTAAACACGGGGAAATGGTCCTGCTCGTTGTAATAGCCGGTGTGGTCGCCGTATGGGCCTTCCAACGCGGTTTCGTTCGGATGAATCACGCCTTCCAACACGATTTCGGCGCGTGCAGGCACTTGCAAATCGCTGCCGATACATTTCACCAGCTCCGTCCGCGAACCGCGCAGCAGTCCGGCAAACTGGTATTCGCTCAAGGTATCGGGAACGGGCGTTACCGCGCCCAAAATGGTGGCGGGGTCGCAACCGAGGACAACGGCAACGGGATACGGCGTATCGGGATTGAGTTTGCGGAATTCCTGATAATCCAGCGCGCCGCCGCGATGCGACAGCCAGCGCATAATCAGCTTGTTTTTGCCGATTAATTGTTGGCGGTAAATGCCGAGATTTTGGCGTTTTTTGTGCGGCCCGCGCGTTACAGTCAAGCCCCACGTTACCAGCGGCGCAACGTCTTCCGGCCAGCAATGCTGAATCGGAAGTTGATACAAATCAACGTCTTCGCCTTCCCACACGATTTCCTGACACGGCGCGTTTTTCACCACGTTCGGCGCCATGCTCCAAATGTCTTTCAGCAGCGGCAGTTTGGAAAACGCGTCTTTGATGCCTTTGGGCGGTTCGGGTTCTTTCAAATACGCCAGCGTCTGCCCGATTTCGCGCAGCTTGGACACGCTGTCCGCACCCATGCCCATCGCCACACGTTCGGGCGTGCCGAACAGGTTTGCCAACACGGGATAATCGTAACGCGTACCATCAGGCTTAATCGGGTTTTCAAACAGCAACGCCGACCCTTCGGCGCGCAGCACGCGGTCGGCGATTTCGGTCATTTCCAAATGCGGGGAAACGGGGTGCGCGATGCGTTTGAGTTTGCCTTGCTGCTCGAGCATGGCGATAAAGTCGCGCAGGTCTTTGTATTTCATATTTATCCTTTTTGTCTTTTTATCCTGAGCAATCCGATTCGGATACCGCCCCTATCCTTGCCTGCGCTTCGGCATATTCTATGCCGTGATAAAAGTCGCGTACCAGCGGATGTCCGCTGCCTTGATGGAGTTGCAACAAAGGACGTTGACCATCGGGTTGGGTAACGACATTGCAGTGCAAACCGAAGGTGTCGGTTTCATAAGGGGGCAGCCGGTTGCAGATCATGCCGAAATAAACGGCGTTTTCAGAATTATTGTAAAAGCGGCTTTGATAGTTGTTAAAACTCTTTTCGCTGACGGACACCCACACGCCGTATTCCAGCGTTTCCTGATGCCCGATAATCGGGATTGGCAGCACCGCGCGGATAAAGCGGTCGGTTTGGTCGGGATAACGGATGATGCAGAAATCAGAATCGCATTCCGCTTGATAAGCAATGCGTTCTTCTTCACTGAGTTGATTATAGGGATCGGGAATGGCAAAACCGATTGCCGGCATATCTTCATGTTTTTCGCCGCAGGAAGTGCAAGTGTGCATAAGGTTTCAGACTTTCAAAACAAGTTTGCGGTAAAGCCATTCGCCGGCAAACAATATCCCCATCAATACATAAGCAATCACGCCGGTATAAACCGCCCACCAACCGTATCGCCCCAGCCAGGCCAACAAAGCGGCAACCGCCCCGTTGGCAATAAAAAATACGCACCAAACCTGCGTCACCCGGCGGGTATAACGCACGGCTTGCCCGGGGAGTTCCGGCTGTTGCAAACGCGCGAGCCTTTCTATGACCGTCTGTTTGGCAAACAGGCTTCCCCCGAACACCGCCAACATCATCAAATTAACGAGGACAGGATACCAATACATTGAATCACGCCGCCCGAACACCAATACTGCGGCAAAAAACAGTGTAATAAACAAAGCCGTATAACGCTGTTGGGGCAATTTGGCAGTCAGAGCGCGCAGAAGCCACAACCCGCACATCGCCGCTGCCAGCCAAACAAACCAGCCCGCCTCCCTGCCGTAATACCACAAAGCGGGATAGGCAATGCTGAATACGGTCAGAAAAATATGTCCGAAAAAACCGGGTTTCATTTTGAATCCGCACAAACGTTTTCAGACGGCATCCGATAAAAACATGCCGTCTGAAAAATAATTAGAAATACCCGATTAGCCAGCCTGAATCTTCAATACCGCCTGTACTACGTCGTTGACGGTGCGGACATTGCGGAAATCTTCAGCCTGCAGCTTGCGGCCGGTTTCACGCTTGATACGGTCAATCAAGTCGATGGCATCGATACTGTCGATTTCTAAATCTTCGTAAAGATTGGTATCGGGCGTAATCCGTTCTGGTTCGATTTCAAACAACTCGGTCAGGGTATCGCGCAACAACCGGTAGATTTCTTGTTCGGTCATATGTTTCATCCTTATGCTTGGCGGCTTTTGACAAAGGCGGCGAGTGTTTTGACATTGGCAAAATGTTCGCGCAAGTTCTCCTGCTCGCCGTCCAGGCGGAAACCGAAATGTTTTTGTACCGCCAAGCCTAATTCCAGCGCATCGACGGAATCCAAGCCCAACCCCCCGTCGCCGAACAGCGCATCTTCGCTGCCGATGTCGGCGGCGGTTATATCTTCCAAAGCCAAACTGTCGATAATCAGTTGCTTGATTTGGGCTTCCAAGTCGTTCATATGGTTTTCCTTGTAAAATAGTCCTGTAGATATTCATTCAGCCGCCGCGCCGCAATCGGCAACGGTTTCTCGGCGAGCCAGTCTTGGGGGAGGATGTCGTCTCCGACGGTAATTTCATACCGTATCCTTTTCGGGGGGATGCGGTACCACGGCTGCCCCTTTTTAAAATTGGGCGGATTCATTTTGATACATACGGGCGTAATCACTTCGGCATAGCGCAGCCCCAAAGAAACCGCGCCCCGGTGCATTTTTACCCGTCCGTCCCAGCCCGTCCTCGTTCCTTCAGGGAACACCAGCAGGCTCTGCCCGCTGTCAAAAACCGCCTTTACCGTTTCCAGCATTGCTTCCGACTCTTCGTTCGGAATATAGCCCGCACCTTTAATCTGGCTGCTCATTGCCGGATTGTGCTGCAAATCTTTTTTCACGATGCAGTTCATTTCGGGCACATGACCGACAAGCAGCACCACATCCAGCAAAGACGGATGGTTTGCCAAAATCAACTGTCCCGGGCGGTTGAGTTTTTCAACCCCCCTGAACGATACCTCCAACACGCCCGACCATTTCAGATAAGCAACGAACAAACGCCAAGATGTTCCGATAATCCGGCGCGCCGCCAATTGGAGGGCGACAGACCTTGAAGTACCGTTCAAAGTGTAAGGCAGCAAAACCAATTTCATCATAATGCCGCCGACACCGAAAATCACAAATCCTAACCAAGTCGCCAAAAAACGGCGGCAATAATCCAATTTATCCATTCCGCTGCCACAGCCATTCACGATTGCGATATACCCGGCGGCATTCCCGACTGCCGTTCAGCAGAAAGCGCACCCATTCCAAACCGCTCCAATATGCCTCGGGCAGCATACCGGCTTCAGACGGCATATCGTCCGAAGCAGATAAAGTCAGGCTGTAACGCGTCCCTTTGGTCAGGACCATCGCCAAAGCATAAGCAAACGGCGCGCGCGTCGCCGATACGGCATATCCTTCCGGCAGCGGATCGTCCGCCACCAAAACCAAAACCGACCCGCATCCCTCTTCCAACAGTGATGCCGCTTCCGCCAATGCCGTTTCCACACCGTCGGCACACACGGCCAATGCCGTCTGCTCGCTCATATCCTGACGCAATATCGACCATTGCCCCGCCGTTGCATTGTGCACCGACAAACCGAACGAAGTCGGCGACACGGTATGCGATTTCAACAGTTCCAACCACAAATCGAAACTGCGCGCCATTTCCCCGTCGTGCGAGGCATAAACTACCGGACTGCCGGGATGGGCGGAGGCAATGTCCCAAGCCGCGTCGCATACCAGACGCGCCGCCTTACTCAAACGGCGGCGCTGCATAGCGGGCAGGAACGGCAATTCCGGCCTGACATCGGGCAAACCGTCGGCAAAATCCGGACATTCCGCCCATTTTGCCCACTGCGCCATATCGCGCATTTTGCTGCCCGAAACCCGCCAGTCGGCGATGTCGAAGTGGAACCGGCAAATAATCGGCGGCATAGTTTCTTTCAAAAATTTACACTGTGCCGCATTCTAACCAAAGCCCATCCCCCTGACAATGCCGAAATTCAAACGCATCCACGCCATTTTTTCCGACAACGCCGCCCCTCGGCAAACCGCCAGAATTAGCCTGAATTTACATTTATCATTATAATGCCCGTATTTGCCAGCCTGCCGCCGCAATATATGGACACACTGCCAGAATGCCCGATTACCGACACTGCCTCCCTGCTGCCGCACAGCGGGCGTATGGTTCTGATAGACCGCATTACCCGATACGGCGATGATTTTGTCGAAGCAGGGGCGCAGATAAAACCCGACCACATCCTGCTGGCCGGCGGCATACTGCCCTACACGGCATTTATCGAACTGATGGCACAGGCTGTCGGCGCATATGCCGGCATCCAAGCCCGAAAAAACGCGCAACCGGTCCGGCTCGGATTCCTGCTCGGCACGCGCAAACTTGAAATCTTCGCCCAATCCGTCCCTGTCGGCACGCATCTGCTGGCAACGGCGCATATGTCTATTCAGGATGCCGGGGGGATGGGTGTGTTCGACTGCGAACTGCGTTGGACAGACGCGCCGGAAACTTCGTCCGGAACACTCCCTTCAGACGGCATTTTGGCGCGCGCCTCACTCAACGTGTACAGCCCCGAACACCCTGTCGGAACAACTTAATGCCGTCTGAACAGGCACACACATACGGAGAACAATGATGACCGAAACCGTCCTGATTACCGGTTCAAACAGAGGCATAGGCAAAGCCGCCGCACTCGGTTTGGCAGAAGACGGCTTTGATATCGCCGTCCATTGCCGCAGCCGCCGCGATGAAGCCGAAGCCGTAGCGGAAGAAATCCGCTCTTTGGGCAGAAATGCGCGCGTGTTGCAGTTTGACGTGTCCGACCGCGAAGCCTGCCGCGAGATTCTGACCGCCGACATCGAAGCAAACGGCGCGTATTACGGCGTGGTGTTGAACGCCGGACTGACGCGCGACAATGCCTTCCCCGCGTTTTCAAACGACGATTGGGATGTGGTGCTGCGGACTAATTTGGACGGTTTTTACAATGTATTGCATCCGCTGGTTATGCCGATGATACGCCGCCGCAAAGCCGGACGGATTGTGTGCATGGCATCGGTATCCGGTTTGACGGGCAACCGCGGGCAGGTCAATTACAGCGCGTCAAAAGCGGGCATTATCGGCGCGGCAAAGGCCTTGGCGGTCGAACTGGCGAAACGCAAAATCACCGTCAACTGTGTCGCGCCGGGTCTCATCGATACCGATATTATCGATGAAAACGTACCTGTCGAAGAAATTTTGAAAGCCATCCCCACCGCGCGTATGGGACTGCCCGAAGAAGTGGCGCACGCGGTGCGTTTCCTGATGGATGAAAAAGCGGCGTATATCACGCGCCAGGTGATTGCGGTGAACGGAGGTTTGTGTTGAATACCAGAAGGGTCGCAGTAACAGGCATAGGCGGCATTACCGCCTTCGGCCGGGATTGGCAAAGCATACAGGCAGCATTCAAAGCCGAAAAAAACGCCGTCAAATATATGGATTGGCGCGAACGTTTCCCCGAATTGGAAGCGCAACTGGGTGCGCCGATTGAGGATTACGCACCGCCGAAACATTGGACGCGCAAGCAGCTCAGAAGTATGGGGCGCGTGTCGTATTTGTGCGTCGATGCGGCGGAGCAGGCTTTGACGGATGCCGGTTTGCTCGGAGACGAAAGTATTACCGACGGACGGATGGGCGTTGCCTGCGGCTCTTCCAGCGGCAGCACCAAAGACATCGGCGATGTGGGCGAATTGTTGCTGACCGGCACGTCGCGCAACTTCAGTGCCAACACCTATGTACGCATGATGCCGCACACCACCGCCGCCAATATCGGCATCTTTTTCGGGCTGAAAGGGCGCATCATCCCGACATCGAGCGCGTGTTCGTCCGGCAGCCAAGGCATAGGTTATGCCTACGAAGCCATCAAATACGGGCTGACCGATATGATGCTGGCGGGCGGCGGCGAAGAATTTTGCCCGTCCGAAGTGTATGTTTTCGACTCGCTTTATGCCGCCAGCCGCCGCAACGGCGAACCGGAAAAAACCCCGCGCCCATACGACGTGAACCGCGACGGGCTGGTCATCGGAGAAGGCGCGGGGATTTTTGTACTGGAAGAGTTGGAACACGCCAAACGGCGCGGTGCGAAAATTTACGCCGAACTCGTCGGCTACGGCGCCAACAGCGACGGCAGCCACGTTACCCAGCCGCAAAAAGAAACTATGCAGAAATGTATGGAACTTGCACTGCAAGATGCAGGTATTACGCCCGATAAAATCGGCTATGTAAACGGGCACGGCACAGCAACCGAAAAAGGCGATATCGCCGAAACGCTGGCGACCGAAGCCGTGTTCGGATTTGTGCCCATCAGTTCGCAAAAAAGCTATTTGGGGCACACGCTCGGCGCGTGCGGCGCGCTGGAGGCGTGGTTCTCGATTGAAATGATGAACGGCGGCTGGTTTGCGCCTACCCTGAACTTGAACGACATCGATCCGCGCTGCGGCAAGGCGGACTATATTTTAAGCGGCGGACGTGAAATCCAAACCGATTACGTGATGAGCAACAATTTTGCCTTCGGCGGCGTGAACACTTCACTGGTGTTCAAACGTTGGAAGGACGGATAAAGCCGCACAATCCGATTACATCATATTGATTTAAAACGGAATAAAATAACAAACTGCCCTTTCAGACTTCCTTGCCGCCTATCCGCTCGATATGGCAAACCGTCCGGACGGCATCCGTTCCGCAATACTGCCAATCCAATTCGGCAGCTCCGCGCCACACGCAGGCGACAACCGCGTCGCCGCACCAGATTGCGCTGACGGCGTGCCAACCGATTCCGCCATCCGCACGCAAGCCGCAAACCGCCGAACCGTCGGTCAGATAACCGACTTTCGCCATATCTTGCGGAAAACCCAAACCGCAGGCTTTAAGCAGTGCTTCCTTGATGCACCACAGGCGGTAAAAAGCCTCTGCCTGCCAACCGGAACGTGCCAAAAAAACCCGTTCTTCAGGGGAACAAACCCATTCGGCAAGTGCCTGAAAATTGCGCGGACGGACCGTTTCAATATCGACACCGCAAACCGTGCCGCCGCCGCAGACCAAAACCGCCGCCCGCCCTTTGCTGTGCGAAAGCGAACATATCTTGCCGCCCTGCTGCTTCAGGAAGCGGCTGACCTGCCAATCCGTCCGTCCTGCCAATTTCGGTGCGCGCAGCAAACGTGCCCTGTCCTCATCGTCCAGACAGGATTCCCGATAGGCGGCGGCGACCGACGCATCGGCAAGGCGGCACTGCAATACTGTTTTATTATCCGGCACGACACCCTCCGTTCTGCCATTTGGAATATATGACCCGAATGTTTGACATCAACTTCTCCGACAATACGCCGATTGCCCTCGACCCGCTGTGGACCCGCGCCGATTTTATACGCACGGTACACACCCTGTCGTTAAAATTAAAGCAAAACAACATCCGTTCGGCGGCATTGTGGTTTGACGATGCCGCGCTGTTCGCAGCCGCATTGCTTGCCGTTTGGAGTAGCGGCGGCAAAGCCCTGCTGCTGCCGAATACCGCGCCCGGAAACCTGACTTGGGCGGAATCCGCACAAATCCTGCTGACCGACACCGATATTGTTTCAGACGGCATCCGCGTTTGGCAAATGCCGAACCCTTGCGGCGGTATGCCGTCTGAAAACCGCATACCGCAAGCATTGGACATACCGCCCGAATCCGAAGTGCATTTGCGTACTTCGGGTTCCGGCGGGGAAGCCAAAATAATCGTCAAAACCGCCGCGCAAATCGAATCGGAAGCCCGCGCGCTGGCTGCGGCAATCCCGTTCGGACGCGGCAAAACCGCCGTCCTCGGCAGCGTATCCCCCCAACATATGTACGGACTGACCTTCCGCTTCGCGCTTCCGCTGCTGATGGGGTGGGCGATGATCCGCAGGCAAAACGCCTATCCCGAACTGCTGCTGTCGGCAAGCCTGAACGTGCCGTCCGATTATCAAAATGTCTGGATTGCCAGCCCCGCCCTGCTCAACCGTTTCGGCGAAAATCGGGATTGGGCGGCGTTAAACGGAAGGATGGCCGGCATCGTTTCCGCAGGCGGGGAACTCCCACCGGAAACCGCCGCCCTGTTGGAGCAATATGCAGTCCGCCCTTATGAAGTTTACGGCAGCACGGAAACCGGCATCATTGCATCACGCCAAAAACAGACCTTATGGCAACCGTTCCCCAACGTCTCCGTCCGCAATACCGGCAAATCGGTGGAAATATTCTCGCCGTGGACAGGCGGCGTGCAGCACATTGCCGACTGCATCGAAACCCACGAAGACGGTTTTGCCCTGCTGGGCAGGCAGGACAGGATAATCAAACTGGCAGACAAACGCATTTCGCTCAACCAAATCGAACACGAATTGCTGAAACACCCTTGGATTGCCGACGCACATTGCGCCCTGCATCCGGAACACGGGCGCATTGCCGTTTGGGCGGCACTCGATACGGAAGGCATCACGGCGTGGCTGGAACAGGGGCGCACCGCCGTTATCGCCGCACTCAAGCAACACCTTGCCCAAACGCAAGACACGGCCGCCCTTCCGCGCTACTGGCGTTTTACAGACCGTCTGCCGCGCAACGGACAAGGGAAAATTACCGCAGCGGACTTTCAGACGGCATTGGCAGAACCCGCCGCGCCGCAATGGCACACCTTGCCGCCCGAAGGAAACCGGTTGCACTACCAAACCCGCGTACCGCTAGATTTACCCTATTTCGGCGGACATTTTTCCACCTTCCCACTCGTCCCCGGCGCAGTCGAATTGGAATGGGTGCGCCTACTCGCCGCACGGCACCCCTTCGGCAGGCAAAACATTATCCGTATCGAAAACCTGAAATACCAGCAGTTTATCCGTCCGTATGACGACATTTCCGTAGAACTCGGATACGATGCCGATAAAAACAAACTGTCGTTTAAAATCCGAAAACAGGATGCCGCCTGCGCCTCGGGGAAGCTGGTATTCGACGCGCCGCAGGACAGCCCCAACCCAACCGCAAGGGAAGAACGATGAACCGCCTTCGCAAAGGCAAATATAGTGGATTAACAAAAATCAGGACAAGGCGACGAAGCCGCAGACAGTACAAATAGTACGGAACCGATTCACTTGGTGCTTCAGCACCTTAGAGAATCGTTCTCTTTGGGCTAAGGCGAGGCAACGCCGTACTGGTTTTTGTTAATCCACTATAAGATTACCGCCTTACCTTGATATAAATATGAACATCCTCGCCCTCATCCCCCATTACAACCATCCGGCAACCGTCGGCACGGTCGCGCGCGGCCTGCGCGCCTGCGGTTTGGACGTGTTGGTCGTGGACGACTGCTCGCGTCCCGACTGCATACCCGTTTTAGAAAATCTGGCTTCAGACGGCATCCGCGTCATCCGCCGCACAAGCAACGGCGGCAAAGGCGCGGCAGTACGCACAGGTTTCGAGGCGGCGGCGGAGCTGGGATACAGCCACGTCCTGCAAATCGATGCCGATGGCCAACACTGTTTGGACGACGTGCCGAAGTTCGTCCGTGCCGCGCAACTCAATCCCGAAGCCCTCATCTGCGGTCAGCCGCAATACGGCGGCGACGCGCCCAAATCCCGATTGTACGGGCGCAAAATTACCGACTTTTGGAATATGGTTCATACCTGGTCGTCCGATATTAAAGACGGTATGTGCGGCTTCCGCCTTTATCCGTTGCCGCCTGCGTTGGCGGTCATACGCGGAGAATACGTCGGCAACCGTATGGACTTCGACATCGAAATCCTGATCCGGCTATATTGGCGCGGCATCAAAACCGTTTGGATACCCACGCCCGTCCGTTACGCCGCAGACGGCATTTCCCACTTCCGCGCCCTTGCCGACAACATCCTTATCAGCCAAATGCACACACGGCTGTTTTTCGGTATGCTCAAATGGCGTTGGCGCATCTTGAAAGGCATATTCCGATGAACGGCGCATCCCGACACTGGGCGGAACAAAACGAACGCGGCAACCGCCTGTTCCTCAAGCTGACGGCGGTAATTGTCCGTTATCTGCCCCCTTTTTTAATGAAACCGTGTATTTGGTTTGTCGTCCTATATTTTTACCTGACCTCGCCTCGGGCGCGGAAAAACCTCCATACCTACCAAAACCGCCTGCGGCATACCTTTCCCGACGCTATGCCGTCTGAAAACCGCATATTCGCGCAGTTTTTGGCATTCGGCGAAGCCGTTTGCGACCGGTTTGCCGTATGGCAGCGCAAAATACGTTACGAAGACTTGATTATCGAAGACCCCGACAACCTGACCGCCGCCATGTATCAAAACGGGCGCGGACAGATTTTTGCCTGTTCGCACCTGGGCAATACGGAAATCTGCCGCGCACTGGTTTCCCACCACCGGAATTTCAAACTCAACGTCCTCGTACATAGCCGCCACGCACAAATGTTCAACGAAGCCCTGCAACAGGCGGGCGCGGACAAAATCCAACTGATACAGGTAAGCGACTTGGACGCATCGCTGATGATGACGCTTAACCGGCGCATTGAAGCAGGGGAATGGTTGGCAATCGCCGCCGACCGCATTCCCGTCCGGGGCGAAAAAACCGTAACCGTCGATTTTTTGCAACACCGCACCGAAATACCGCAAGGTGCGTGGATTCTGGCATCGCTGCTGAAAACCAAGGTCAACGCGCTGTTTTGCATCAAACAGGAGGACGGACGCTACCGCCTGAAACTTCGCCCTATGACCGACACATCGGATTGGACGCGGTCAGAACGCACGCAAAAAATCAAAGAATCCGCGCAACATTTCGCCCGCATTTTAGAAGAAGAATGCTGTCTGAATCCGCTGCAATGGTTCAATTTTTACGACTTTTGGCACACGGAGCACCATCCCTGATGAACAAAAAACACATTTTCTGCCGCCACAGCCACACCGTCCGAGTCCCGTTTTTCGATGTCGATCCGATGCAGATCGTCTGGCACGGCAACTACGTCAAATACCTCGAAGTCGCACGCTGCGCCTTCCTTGAAAGCATAGGCTACGGCTACGGTGAAATGGGCAGGCGGGGCTTCAGTTGGCCCATCGTCAAAATGGACTTGAAATACATACGCCCCGCACGGTTCGGACAAACCATCCGCATCGATATGGCAATCGTCGAAATCGACACTTGCCTGCGTATCGACTACACTTTGTCCGATGAGCAAACCGGCGAAAAACTGACCCGCGCATCGACCACGCAGGCGGCAGTATCCTTGGAAACCGGAGAAACACAGTTCCAAACGCCGGAAAGCTGGCTCGAAGCCATACGGAACCATCCGACTTTTCAAGCCGCATAAACCGCCGTCCGCTTTCAGACGGCATTTTTACCCATTCTTGCCACACCGACAGACAACCATGAAAAAATACCTGCTTGCCGCGCTCCTTGCCGCAACCGCCCTTTCCGCCTCGGCATTTTCCACTGCCGAACTGGCCCGGATACTGCAAAAACCCGACAACATCCAAGGCGGTTTTATCCAATACCGCCATCTGAAATCCCTGTCCAAACCCATGACTGCGACCGGAAAATTCGTACTGATGCCCAAACGCGGACTGCTCTGGCAGATGCAGAAACCGTTTGCCGCCACCCTGCGCGTCCGTTCGGACGGCATCAGCCAATGGAACGGCAAAGGCTGGATAATGCCCGACACCGGAAAAATGCCCGGACAAAGCAGGCAAATCAAACTCTTTCTCGACCTGATCGGCGGCGATACGCAAGGGTTGGAAAAACAGTTCGATCTGAAACTCGAAGGCTCGGCGCAAAAATGGACGCTGCAACTCACACCGAAAACACTGGTGATGAAACAAATCTTCAAGCATATCGACATCAGCGGGGACAGCGTCGTGCGCCGTATCGAACTGCATGAAAAACAAGGGGACAAAACCGATATGCAGTTTGACGGCATAAGCGTCGGCAACCCGCCGGACAAGTTTGCCGAACAATCACTCTGATACCGTCCGAACCGCTATGATCCGCCTGATTTACACCCTGCTGATGTGGATACTTGCCGCCTTTGCCTGCTACAACATCACAACGCGCGATTGGCTGCAGACCGATTTGACCGAGCTGCTGCCAAAAAGCAGCCAAGATGCCGTTTTGCAGGCGGCGGAACGCGCCGGCGACGCACAAATCAACAGTCAAATCATCCTGCTTGCCGGCAGCCCCCGACCCGAAACCGCATTTCAGACGGCATCGGAAATCGCCGACTTGTGGCGGCAAAGCGGGATATTTTCCGAAGTAAACAGCCAAATCAGCCCCGACCTTGCACAAATCCGCCAAGACATCGGCAGAATCAGTTTGGCCGTCTTACCCGAAGCCCAACGGCGTTTGCTGACCGAAAAACCCGCCGACTATTTCCGCCAACGCGCCGAAGATGCCGCCAATCCGTTTGCCGTATCCCCCTTACCCTTAGATGAGGACTGGCTGGGTTTCGGACGTTTCGTTGCCGGCAAAATCAATCCCCAAACCCGTCTGCAATGGCATCCCGAAAACGGTATGCTGTTCAACGAAGACAACGGGAAAACCTGGGTTTGGATACGCGCCAAGCTGCCCGATAACGCCCTTCCTCAAGATGCCTTGGGTCATTTGTTCCAAAAAACACAGACATTGGCATCCGACAGGCACACCGAAATCCTGACCGGGGGCGGCGCACTTTTTGCAGCCGCCGCCAAAGCCGATGCCGAAAAAGAAAGCCGGATAATGGGTTTTGCCGGCACCGTCCTGACCGCCGCCCTCATTTTGTGGGTTTTCCGCAGCGCGCGCACCTTCTGGCTGCTGCTGCCGCCTGCGGCGGGCATGCTGGCGGGTTTGGCGGCGGCTCTGGCGGTATTCGGGCATATCCACGCCCTGACGCTGGTTATCGGCACAAGCCTGATCGGGATGCTGGTCGATTTCCCGCTGCACTGGCTGACCCCGTCTGTATTCTCATCATGGCAGGCGAAACCGGCGATGAAACAGGTATTGCCCGCCTTTGCCGTCAGCCTGCTGATTACCGTTTCGGGATACGCGCTGCTCTGGTTTACACCTTTGCCGGTTTTACAGCAAACTGCCGTTTTCTCCGGCTTTTCGCTGCTGGGTGCATTCGGCGCGACCGTCTGCTGGCTACCGCCCCTGTTTGCCCGTTATCAGGCAAAACCCGTACCTTTTGCCGCCTTGAGTGCCATACTGGGCAGACATATCAAGAAACGGCTTCCCCCATCCTTCCGTTATCCCGCAACAGGTTTCCTGATTGTTTTCACTGCCGTCGGGCTATGGCGCAGCAACTGGCACGACGACATCCGCCAATGGGTGAATATGCCGCCCGGACTGTTGTCGCAAATACAAAAAATCGGCACATTGGGCGGAACCGATTTCAGCGGTCAATATCTGGTTGCCGAAGCCGCAAGCGAAGACGCGCTGCTGTTGAAAAATGCCGAACTGCGCCGCACCCTTGATCCCCTGATCAAACAAGGCAAACTGAAAGGCATCCAATCGCTGGATCAATTTATTCTGCCGACAGCCGAACAAAACCGCCTGAAACAACATTTGCGCGCGATTGCAGACAAACCTGGCAACTACCGCGCCCTGCACGAACTGGGCATTCCCGAAGACACGCTGAAATCCGCCCTGCTGCAAGCGGCCGACACGCCCGCCATCACGCTTTCAGACGGCATCGCTCTGCCTCTGGCGCAGGCTTGGAAACCCCTGTATCTCGGCGAAGTCGAACCGCATCGTTATGCCTCGGTTATCCGCCTGAACGGCTTGACCGAACCGGAAACCGTCCGCAAAACGGCGGAAACCGTTCCGGGAATCAAATGGGCGGACAAACGCGGCAGGCTCAACGACCTGTTCCGCCATACGCGCAATCAGGCGGTTTGGCTGAAATTGTCGTCTTACCTGCTGGCATGGCTGCTGCTGTGGCGGCTGTTTGGCGCGCGGCAGGGTGGGAAAATCCTCGCCGTCCCCATTGTTGCCGCCATCGGCACTGTTGCCGTATTGGGTTGGCTGGGCATTCCCGTCAGCCTGTTTGCCATGTTCGGATTGCTGCTGGTTTCCGCCATCGGCATCGATTATGCCGTTTACGCGCTCAATGCCGGACACAGCACCGATGCGCGGCTGGGCGGTATGCTGCTTGCCGCGCTCACGACCGGCATCTCCTTCGTCCTGCTTGCCTTCAGCGGCACACCTGCCGTCGCCGCATTCGGCATGACCGTTGGCATCGGGGTCATATTGAACCTGTGGCTGGCGGCACGGCTGATGTACTCGGTCCCGGATACGCAACATCCACGCCGTTAACCGCCCTACCGCCGCTTCAGACGGCATTCTTGAAAGGAACTTATGCGCCCGACCACGACCCTGCTTGCCATATTGACCGCAAAACTGCTCGCCGCCTGCGCCCCATATGCCCTGCCCCTGCCCCAAACCCAACCGCGCCTTACCCAAGACGTACAATGGTTCAAATGGGAACGCTACAATAAGGGGCAAGAACCGGTACAAACCGGCATACTGGCGACCGAACAGCTGGAAGACGGCATCCGGTTTGTACAAACCGACATATTGGGCGCGCCGGTTTCACGCCAAACCATCAGCGGCGGCGGCTGGAAAAACGACGGGTTCGTGATGCCCAATATGCCGTCCCGCCGCCTGTTTGCCGCACTGCTCCCGCTGATAACCGCCGAAAATGCCGCGCCCCCTTATCCCGACCTCAAACAGGCAGGCGGCGCATCTTTCTGCACAGAAGGAACATTGTTCCGCTACCGCAATCGGGACATATGGTGCGTCAACCATATTGGCGGACAGTTTCTGATTACCCTACCCGACCAAACCCGCTGGTCGGTTACACCGATTGAACCATTATGAACATACCTGTTTACCTCGGAAGCCCTGCACTCACCAGCGCGTTGGGCAGCGGACTGCACACCCACATCGATGCCCTGCTGTCCCCTTCTTCCAAACCGGCACTGACATTTTCATCCAACTGGGTTGGCGGCAAAAACCTTGCCTTCGGTATGGTAAAAGAAACCCTGCGCCCCTTTTCAGACGGCACGCCCGCACACTGCCGCAGCCGCACCAACAGGCTGCTTTGGCACACGCTCGAACAAATCGAACCGCAAATCGATGCCGCCATACGGCGGTACGGCGCAAACCGGATTGCCGTCGTCATCGGCACATCCACCGGCGGCGCGGACGAAAACATCCCGATGTTCCGACAGGCAGTGCAGGGAAAAGCCTGGCAAGACCTCACGTTCAACCAATGCCAACACCTTATGAGCGCACCCGCCGATTTCATTGCCGATGCTTACGGGCTGAGCGGTCTGCGTTACGTCGTTTCCACCGCCTGCACTTCCGGCGCGCGCGCATTAATCAGTGCCGCCCGCCTGCTTCGCGCCGGTATGTGCGATGCCGTCATCTGCGGCGGCGCGGACACACTCTCGCCGCTGACTGTCAACGGATTCGCCTCATTGGAAGTCTTGTCCCCAAACATTGCCAACCCTTTCTCCGCCAACCGCGACGGCATCAATATCGGCGAAGGCGCAGCCGTATTCATCATGACGCGCGATGCGGATTTTTCCGGCGGTATGCGGCTTTTGGGTTATGGCGCAAGCAGCGATGCCTACCATATTTCCACGCCGCGCCCCGACGCTCAAGGCGCAATCCTCGCCTTTCAGACGGCATTGCAACACGCAAACCTTGCGTCCGAAGACATCGGCTGGATTAATCTGCACGGCACCGGGACGCACCACAACGACAGTATGGAAAGTCGCGCCGTTGCAGCGGTTTTCGGCAACAATACGCCCTGCACGTCCACCAAGCCGCAAACCGGGCATACTTTAGGCGCGGCGGGCGCAATCGAAGCCGCGTTCGCGTGGGGCATTGCCGACTGGCAAAGCAATCCCGAAGGAAAACTTCCGCCCCAGCTTTGGGACGGGCAGAACGACCCCAACCTGCCCGCCATCAACCTGACCGGCAGCGGCAGCCGCTGGGAAACCGAAAAGCGCATTGCCGCCAGCTCGTCGTTTGCCTTCGGAGGAAGCAACTGCGTTTTACTCATCGGATGAAATAAGTTTGTCAATCCCACCGCTATGCTATACAATACGCGCCTACTCTTGACGGGTCTGTAGCTCAGGGGTTAGAGCAGGGGACTCATAATCCCTTGGTCGTGGGTTCGAACCCCACCGGACCCACCAATTCCCAAGCCCGGACGTATGTTTGGGCTTTTTTGCCATTTATGGCGGCACATTCAGACCGGACAGGCAACACGGCTTTTCCCTGCATCTACCTTTTGTCGGACGACCTCATTATGAACCCGAAAATTCCCGCCACAGCGGCTATATTGGTCAAAAACTCGGAACGCTATCTGCACGAAGTATTGACCGCGCTTCAAGACTTCGATGAAGTTTTGCTGCTCGACAACGGCTCGACCGACCGCACCTTTGAAATCGCCGAACGCTTCACCAACATCAGTTATCACAAACATAACTTCATCGGCTTCGGCCCGATGAAAAACCTTGCCGCAAAACTTGCGCGAAATGATTGGATATTCAGCATAGACAGCGACGAAGTGGCAGATAGAGAACTGATTGCCGCCATCCGCAAAGCCGTGGCGGAAAACAAAGAACAAAACATCTTCTCCCTCTCGCGCCTGAACCATTACAACGCCCGCCTGATCAAAGCCTGCGGCTGGTATCCCGACATTATCCCGCGCCTTTACCACCGCCGGTTTACCCGTTTTTCCGACCGTCAGGTGCATGAATCGCTGATTTTGCCGCCCGATGCAAACGTCCGTCCGCTCGAAGGCCGTCTGAAACACTATTCCTTCGAAAACGCCGAAGGGCTGATTCAAAAAATGCAGCAATACAGCTCGCTCTACGCCGAAGAAAACCGCTACAAAAAAGACAGCTCCCCCTTCAAGGCCCTGTTGCACGGCAGCGTATCGTTTGTCAAGAACTACCTGCTCAAACGCGGCTTTGCCTACGGCGCGGACGGCTTGACCATTTCCATCGCCAATGCGCAAGGTTCGTACTACAAATATGTCAAACTTTACGAGCGCAACCGCAACATCAGTGTCGCCCTGATTGTAACCACCTACAACCGCCCCGACGCGCTGGAGCTGGTTTTGAAATCCGCGCTCGCGCAAACCCGCCTGCCCGACGAAATCATCGTCGCCGACGACGGTTCGCGCCAAGACACTGCCGAAGTTGTCGAGTTCATCCGCAGCCACACCGACATCCCCGTCAAACACTCTTGGCGGCCGGACGACGGCTTTCGCGCCGCCGAATCGCGCAACCGCGCGCTGGCGCAGGCAAAAAGCGACTACATCATCCTTATCGACGGCGATATGATACTCGACCCGTCCTTCATCGCCGACCACCTCAAACTCGCACGCAAAGGCAGGCTGATACAGGGTTCGCGCGTTATCCTGACCCAAGCGCGCACCCAAGAAATTTTAGCCTCCGGCGAATTGCCCGATTTGTCCGCGTTCAGCCAAGGCATAGAAAAACGCCTGTCCGCCCTGCGCTGCCGCAGCCTATCCGCCCTGATCGGCAGACAAAGCAGCCGCAAACACAAAGGCATCAAAACCTGCAATATGGGCTTTTTCCGCAGCGATACTCTGGCTGTAAACGGCTTCGACAACCGCTTTGTCGGCTGGGGACGCGAAGACAGCGAGTTCGTCGCCCGCCTCTTCCATAACGGCATAAAACGCCACAACCTTAAATTTGCCGGCATTGCCTACCATCTTTGGCACAATGAAGCCGAACGCAATGCCTTACCGCAAAACGACGCGCTGCTCAAAGCCACGCTGTCCGAACAAAAAATCCGCTGCGAAGACGGTTTGGACCGCTTCTTACCATAAATTCAAATAAAAGCACCTATATCCTTATTTCTGCCATCACTCCTGAGCAGGCAGGAATCCGGTTTTTTGAATTTCGGTTATTTTAAATAAATCCTGAAACTTTAATCTCGTCATTCCCGCGAAAGCGGGAATCCAGTCCCTTCGGTTTCAGTTTTTTGTGTTTCGGATAACTTCCTATGATTTTCCGTTACCGGATTCCCACCTTCGTGGGAATGACGACAAAAAGACGGTCGTTGTTTCGGACAAATCACCGTAGCGTTAAAATTCTGTATTCCCACTCTCGCGAAAATGACGATATGCGTATTCTCTATTTAATCCACGATAAAAACTTCAGACGGCCTATGCCGTCTGAAAGCCTTTGATGCAACAAACCGCCAAATTATATTCGTTCATTGGAAAGAAACACCCCGAATTCATCCTTCAAAATAAGAAAATCCCAATATCACCCGATATCGCGCAGCCTATTGGCAAAGTTTTGCAGCGTCTTCCCCGGCTTGTGCCGCCGCGTCAAGTGCTTTGTTACAATGCACTACCTTCACATTTCTTAATAAATTTTATGAGTAACCATACTTCTTGGTCGTCCAAAATCGGTTTCGTCCTTGCTGCGGCAGGTTCGGCCATCGGTTTGGGCGCGATTTGGAAATTCCCTTATACGGCGGGCACCAACGGCGGCGCGGTGTTTTTCCTGCTGTTTTTGATATTTACCGTCTTGGTCGCCCTGCCCGTCCAGCTTGCCGAGTTTTATATCGGGCGCACGGGCGGTAAAAATGCCGTCGATTCCTTCAGGGTTCTGCGTCCGGGTACGCAATGGCTTTGGGTCGGGCGTATGGGCGTTGCCGCCTGCTTTATTTTGCTGTCGTTTTACAGCGTGGTCGGTGGATGGGTATTGAATTATGTCGTCCACAGTTTTACAGGGGCAATCCATGCGGGAGCGGACTTTGAAGCCCTGTTCGGCACAACAATTTCCAATCCGGCAGGTTCGCTGTTTTATCAGGCACTGTTTATGCTGATTACGGTTTGGGTGGTCAAAGGCGGCATTTCAGACGGCATTGAAAAGACAAACCGTTATCTGATGCCGGGGCTGTTTATCCTCTTTATTGCGCTGGCAATCCGTTCGCTGACGCTGCCGGGTGCAATGGAGGGCGTGTCTTTCCTGCTCAAACCGAATTGGTCGTACTTTAAAGCCGATACGATGATTACGGCTTTGGGACAGGCATTTTTTGCCTTGAGCATCGGCGTTTCCGCCATGATTACCTACGCTTCATATTTGGGAAAAGATCAGGATATGTTCCGTTCCGGCCATACGATTATGTGGATGAACCTCTTGGTTTCCCTGCTTGCCGGCCTGGTGATTTTTCCGGCGGTATTCGCCTTCGGTTTTGAACCGAGCCAGGGGCCGGGATTGATTTTTATCGTATTGCCCGCAGTGTTTATGAAGATGCCGTTCGGTACGGTTTTGTTTGCGGTATTTATGCTGCTGGTCGTTTTCGCCACGCTGACTTCCGCATTTTCAATGTTGGAAACGGTCATTGCCTCAACCATCCGCCAAGACGAGCGCAAACGCAAAAAACATACTTGGCTTATCGGCACAGCCATTTTCATTGTCGGCATCCCGTCCGCGCTGTCTTTCGGCGTATGGGGCGAGTTTAAGGTTTTCGGCAAAACCATTTTTGATTTGTGGGACTACCTGATTTCAGCGGTCATTATGCCTGTCGGCGCATTGAGCGTTGCCGTATTTACCGCCTGGATTCAGGACAGGCAGTCTGTGTTAAAAGATGCCGGATCGGGCAGCACCGTACCACGGGCAGTGCTGCTGCTGTGGCTGAATACCTTGCGCTACCTCGCCCCGATTGCCATTATTATCGTTTTCATCAATTCTTTGGGCATCCTTTAAAAGCCATCCAAACAGCAAAAATGCCGTCTGAAACTGTTTCAGACGGCATTTTACTTTTGGTTCAACCTATTTCGTTCAAAGTATTGTCCGGCATGACCAGCCAAACTTTAAGCCGCCTGCTTTCGGCAACCGACCGTATCAGCAGCAAATCCATTACGGAAAACGCCGTCGACAAGGCATCGGCAACCGCCGCATCATCCGCCATTACGCTCATGCTTTTATAGCGCGGCGTACCCGCGCCGGTCCGCGGATCGAACAAATGGGTAAACCTGCCCGCTTTGTCCATCACCGTCCCATAGCCGCCCGAAGTGGCAAACGCCTTGTCTTTCATGACAACCGTCGCCAACACGCCTTCTTCGTCATCCGGGTTGCGGATACCGACATTCCAAGTCCGTTTACCGTTTGTATCAAATCCTCTGATTTCGCCCATATCGACCAGCGCGGCAGGCACGCCGTTTGCTTTAAGCAGCGCAACAACCTTGTCCGTGATATAGCCTTGCGCGATGCCGTTCAAGGACAAACCCATACCCTTTTCGGTAAAACGGATTTCACGGTCGTCAAACGAGACTTTGCCGAAGCCTACCCGTTTCAGGGCTTCCTTCACGCTATTCTCCGGCGGCGGCGTTTCCGCATCGGGATGAGCGGAAAAATAATCGGCATACAGTTTCCACAAAACCTGAACTGTCGGATCAAATGCCCCTCCGGTCAAAGTATGCATATCCCGACAAATGCTCAACAGTTCCAAAAAATCCGCCGGAGGCGAAATCAGATAACCGTCCCTGTTCAGACGGCTGATCAAACTGTCTTCACGGTAAAGGCTGAACATTTTTTCCAAACGCGCCACTTCCGCCAAAACCTTGTTGACCAAATCTGCCGCCTGTCTGTCGTCCACACCGAACAGGCGCAGCTCCGCGCCGGAACCCAGCGCGACACCTTTCCAGAAAAACACATTTTCATCGCGTTTTTCATCCCTGTTGCGTTTTTCGCCGCCGGCGGCAAAAGGATTCGGCAAAAAAGAAACCGCCGCGCCCGCCGCCGCAACGGCGGCAACCGTCAAAAAACGCCTGCGCCCGAAATGCCTGCCCATACCGCCTCCTAAACCGACACTGCCGCCTTGATGTGCGGATGCGGATCGTAGCCTTCCAACTCGAAATCTTCAAATTTGAAGGCAAACAAATCTTTGACTTCAGGATTGATTTTCATCACAGGCAAGGCGCGCGGTTCGCGTTCCAACTGCAATGCGGCCTGCTCGAAATGGTTGCGGTACAAATGCGCGTCGCCAAACGTATGGACAAACTCGCCCGCCTCCAGCCCGCACACTTGCGCCATCATCATCGTCAACAGCGCGTAGCTGGCAATATTAAACGGCACACCAAGGAAAATATCCGCGCTGCGCTGGTAAAGCTGGCAGGACAGTTTGCCGTCAGTAACGTAAAACTGAAACAGCGCGTGGCAGGGCGGAAGTGCCATTTCATCGACCAAAGCCGGATTCCATGCCGATACAATCAGACGGCGCGAGTCTGGATTCTTCTTGATTTGTTCCACCACGTTGGCAATTTGGTCGATATGCCTGCCGTCGGGTGCAGGCCAGCTGCGCCATTGATAGCCGTAAACCGGGCCCAAGTCGCCGTTTTCGTCCGCCCACTCATCCCAAATGGAAACATTGTTGTCCTTCAGGTATTTGATATTGGTATCGCCTTTGAGGAACCAGAGCAGTTCATAAATAATCGAGCGCAAATGCAGCTTTTTGGTCGTCAGCAGCGGAAAACCTTTGCCCAAATCAAAACGCATCTGATAACCGAATACGGAGCGCGTGCCCGTACCGGTGCGGTCTGATTTGTCCGTACCGTTGTCGAGGACGTGGCGCATCAAGTCCAAATAGGCCTTCATCATCATCTTTCATCAAGTTGAACGGCGCATATTGTAACATTTCCGGATAATGCCCAAAACACGGATACAGGCAGACAAGATTGTTGACAATTTCGATTCTTTCCCACGGGAAATCGGGCTTAAAAACAAAATTACCTTGATTGTAATCAAAAAATCTAGTTTAATTACTTAGAATAAAATTCCAATAATATTTTTATTTGCGAAATTAATTTATGATTATTGATTGATTATCGGCAATAAACATCAAACATTAAAAATATGGAAAAAATAATGTCAACAATTTGTGCCAAATCGGGCTTGGCATCAGAAAAAAATAGGTTTATATTGCTACCTACAAATTTGTTTTCCCATTAGTACAATATCAACCAAAAGGAGTATCCGAATGACTGACCTGAACACCCTGTTTGCCAACCTCAAACAACGCAACCCCAATCAGGAGCCGTTCCATCAGGCTGTTGAAGAAGTCTTTATGAGCCTCGATCCATTTTTGGCAAAAAATCCGAAATACACCCAGCAAAGCCTGCTGGAACGCATCGTCGAACCCGAACGCGTCGTGATGTTCCGCGTAACCTGGCAGGACGATAAAGGTCAAGTCCGAGTCAACCGGGGCTACCGCATTCAAATGAGCTCCGCCATCGGTCCTTACAAAGGCGGTCTGCGCTTCCACCCGACCGTCGATTTGGGCGTGTTGAAATTCCTCGCTTTTGAACAAGTCTTCAAAAACGCGCTGACTACCCTGCCTATGGGCGGCGGCAAAGGCGGTTCCGACTTCGATCCCAAAGGCAAATCCGATGCCGAAGTAATGCGCTTCTGCCAAGCCTTTATGACCGAACTCTACCGCCACATCGGCGCGGACACCGATGTTCCGGCCGGCGACATCGGCGTAGGCGGGCGCGAAATCGGCTACCTGTTCGGACAATACAAAAAAATCCGCAATGAATTCACTTCCGTCCTGACCGGCAAAGGTTTGGAATGGGGCGGCAGCCTCATCCGCCCCGAGGCGACCGGCTACGGCTGCGTCTATTTCGCACAAGCCATGCTGCAAACCCGCAACGATAGTTTTGAAGGCAAACGCGTCCTGATTTCAGGCTCCGGCAACGTGGCGCAATACGCTGCCGAAAAAGCTATCCAACTGGGCGCGAAAGTGCTGACCGTTTCCGACTCCAACGGCTTCGTCCTCTTCCCCGACAGCGGTATGACCGAAGCGCAACTCGCCGCCTTGATCGAATTGAAAGAAGTCCGCCGCGAACGGGTTGCCACCTACGCCAAAGAGCAAGGTCTGCAATACTTTGAAAACCAAAAACCGTGGGGCGTTGCTGCCGAAATCGCCCTGCCCTGCGCAACCCAGAACGAATTGGACGAAGAAGCCGCCAAAACCCTGTTGGCAAACGGCTGCTACGTCGTTGCCGAAGGCGCGAATATGCCGTCGACTTTGGGCGCGGTCGAGCAATTTATCAAAGCGGGCATCCTCTACGCCCCGGGCAAAGCCTCCAACGCCGGCGGCGTAGCAACTTCGGGCTTGGAAATGAGCCAAAACGCCATCCGCCTGTCTTGGACTCGTGAAGAAGTGGACAACCGCCTATTCGGCATTATGCAAAGCATCCACGAGTCCTGCCTGAAATACGGCAAAGTCGGCGACAAAGTAAACTATGTCAACGGTGCGAACATCGCCGGCTTCGTCAAAGTTGCCGATGCGATGCTGGCGCAAGGTTTCTAAGCAAACGCCGCCGCCCCGCAAACAAAATGCCGTCTGAACCGCAAATGCTGTTCAGACGGCATTTCATTATCCGGGCATTTCAAACCTTTTTTCCTGTGTTTGGATACCCGGCTGATTCCATCCGTTTGCAAGTGAAAAGCCGCTTATTTTCGTTTGGGCGCAAACCGGTTCCATTGAATAAAAAGCTGTCCGATTGTTGGCGCGCTATGCCGTCTGAACGGCATTCACACCGCCCAATCCTGCACGCGCTTCAAATCGTTTTGCGCCAAAGTATCCGCGTGGCGGTTACGGCTCTGATATTCCCTGTCTTTCAATATGCTGCTTGCCACATAATTCAAATGTGCCTTTGCCGCCTCCGAAGCCTCGACCGGCCGGCGGTTCGATATCGCCTCATACAGCACGCGGTGCTGCGCCATCAGTTTCGGACGCGGATCTTCTTCCTGATTCAGATAAATAAGGCTGCTGCGCGTCTGCCGGTACAGCATTTTCAACAAACCGCCCGACAAATGGCTGAACAACAAATTGTGCGCCGCATCCGCAATCGTCTGATGAAAGCTGACATCGGCTTCGCTCTGATGTTCCAAATTGCCGCTTCCGCACGCTTCCTCAAACTTTTCAAGCCAAAACCGAATCCGCTTCAAATCGGCATCCGTCCGGCGTTCTGCCGCCAATGCTGCCATACAGCCCTCGATGTGGCAGCTGAAATCAAAAACATCCTGTTCCCAATTGGAATGTTTGCCCAAAAGCTCCTGCCAACTTTGCAAAAAATCCTGCTGCGGCTTGACCGAAACATAATAACCGTCTCCCTGCCTCGCTTCCAAAACCTGACGGGCGACCAAAACATTCAATGCCGACCTGACCGACGGGCGCGAAACGCCGAACTCTTCCGCCAAAACGCGTTCGGGCGGAATCTTGCCCCCTTCCGCGTAAACCCCTTCCGCAATGCGCTCCTCCAATACCGACAATACCTGATCGCTGATTTTCTGAGGCCTTACCAGTTTCATCACCCCTCCTTTAAAAGATTATTTAACGAACCCTTCCGAAATACATCAAACATCAAATTGGACTGACCAATCAGGGCGGATTCTAATGACACGCCGTTCCCGCCGTCAACGGCATTTACCTCGCACCACCCCCGAAACACAGGAAGAAACTACATCAAACTACAATTTTTGTTTTTACAAATATTTGTTTTAACTGAATTTAAACGAAAGCTCCGATTCAAATCGGCCGAACCGCCCAAAAATATATTGACCTGAATATTAAAGTTTCGTAAAGTAATGCAACGTTGCTTTAATTGGTTTGACCACTATTGCCGACGATTAGAAAAATATTTTCGGAGATGTTCAATTATGGAAACTTGGGTTCAAAACTACACGGCAATCGGCGGCAGCCTGTATCTGACTGCCGCCGCCGCACTCTTACCCATCGTCTTTTTCTTTGCCGCGCTGACCGTCCTGAAGCTGAAAGGCTATCAGGCGGGGCTTTATACGCTGCTGATTGCGCTTGCCGTTGCCGTATTCGGCTTCGGGATGCCGGCGGGTATGGCGGTTTCTTCCGCGCTGTACGGCTTCGCTTACGGCTTATGGCCGATTGCCTGGATTATCGTTACCGCCGTATTCCTGTATAAAATTACCGTAAAAACAGGGCAGTTCGACATTATCCGCGCTTCCGTGGTTTCGATTACCGAAGACCAACGCCTGCAAATGCTGCTGGTCGGCTTCTCCTTCGGCGCATTCCTCGAAGGCGCGGCAGGCTTCGGCGCGCCGGTGGCGATTACCGCCGCTTTGCTGGTGGGCTTGGGCTTCAATCCGCTCTACGCCGCCGGTTTGTGTTTGATTGCCAACACCGCGCCCGTGGCTTTCGGCGCGATGGGTATTCCCATCTTGGTTGCCGGTCAAGTGTCCAATCTCGATCCTTACCACATCGGTCAGGTCGCCGGCCGCCAACTGCCGATCCTGTCGGTTATCGTACCCTTCTGGTTGGTCGCTATGATGGACGGTATGCGCGGCATACGCCAAACTTGGCCTGCCGTATTGGTGGCGGGCGTATCTTTCGCCGTTACCCAATTCATTACCGCCAACTTCATCGGCCCGGAATTGCCCGACGTTACTTCCGCTCTGGTCAGCCTGATTTGCCTGTCCGCCTTCCTGAAAAAATGGCAGCCTAAAGAAATCTTTACATTCAACGGCATGAAAAAACCGTCCGAACGCAAAGCGGGCGAATACACTGCCGGACAAATCATCAAAGCTTGGTCGCCCTTTGCCATTCTGACCGTTTTCGTCAGCGTGTGGACGATTAAGGGCGTAAAAGAGGCTTTGGGCGTTGCCACCGTCAAATTCGACTGGCCGATGCTGCACAACTTGGTACAAAAAGCCGCGCCCATCGTCAGCGAACCGACACCATACGCCGCCGTGTTCAAAATTGACTTCCTCGGCGCAGTCGGTACGGCAATCCTGTTTGCTTCCATCGTTTCCGCAATCCTGCTGAAAATGAAGCCTTCCGAAGCCGTCGGCACTTTCTTTGAAACGCTCAAAGAATTGCGCCTGTCCATCCTGTCTATCGGTTTGGTACTCGGCTTCGCATTCGTGGCAAACTATTCAGGACTGTCATCTACATTGGCACTCGTCCTTGCCGCTACCGGTGCCGTGTTCCCGTTCTTCTCGCCGTTCCTCGGCTGGTTGGGCGTATTCCTGACCGGTTCGGACACTTCCGCAAACGCCTTATTCGGTTCTTTGCAGGCAAGCACGGCGCATCAAATCGGTGTTACCCCCGAGCTGACCGTTGCCGCCAATACGACCGGCGGCGTAACAGGCAAAATGATTTCCCCTCAATCCATCGCCATCGCCTGTGCGGCAGTAGGCTTAGAGGGCAAGGAATCCAACCTGTTCCGCTTTACCGTGAAACACAGCCTGATTTTCTGTACCTTTGTCGGTCTTCTCACCCTCCTACAGGCATATGTTTTGCCGTGGACGCTGATTTTCTTTAATAAATAACCCGTCTCTCAAAATGCCGTCTGAAGCCTTTTCCGCTTCAGACGGCATTTTTTTATCGGGCCGGTACATTCATTATTGATGTATGTTAAACAAAGTGCATTTTCTGATACATCGTTCAGTTTAGTTTTATATACTACTTTAGAACTAACACAACAACCCTCCATTTAAGTAGATTAAATATGAAAACTACCCACTTCTTACTCCTCCCCCTTGCAGCCGCGCTAAGCCAAGCATGGGCAGCCCCCGTTGCGGAAGAAACCGCCGAACTCTCGCCCGTTACCGTTACCGGAACACAGCAGCAAAAGGCCAACACTGTCAAATTCAATCCTAAAGCCACCCTCCAGCCCCTACCGGCAGGCGACGGCGCGGATTTGCTGCAATCCGTCCCCAATATGAGCATCATCCGCAAAGGCGGCAGCTCGGGCGATCATTGTTCCGAGGTTTGGGCGGCTCGCGCCTTGCCATCAATGCAGACGACCAGTTCGTTTACGGCGGTTGTTCCAACCGCATGGACCCGCCCACTTCCTACATCCACCCCAGCACCTTTGACGAAGTTGTCGTTACCAAAGGTCCGCAAACCGTTACCCAAGGGATGGGTTTGATCAGCGGTTCGGTTCATTTCGTCCGTAAAGATCCGACCTTCCACGAACAACCCTACTCCTTCAACGGCAGCACTACATTAGGCAACAGCGGCAGACGCGATGCCTCCTTTGAAGCAGGTGCGGGCGGCAAATACGGTTATGCCCGCCTCAATGTCTCACACAACGAATCTGACGACTATAAAGACGGAGCAGGCAACCGCGTACATTCCAACTTCAAACGCGACAGCCAAATGGTTCAGTTGGGCGTTACCCCGACCGAAAACACCACCATCGCCGGTACATACGAACGCAGCCGCGGTAAGGCAGCCTACGCCGACCGCATGATGGACGGCAGCAAATTCGACCGCGACGCGTGGAATGTCCGCATCAGCCAGCGCAATATCACACCCTGGTTGAGCGAAATCGAGGCACGCTACGGATCCAGCGAAATCGACCACGTTATGGACACCTACAGCCTGCGCCCCGTCGGTATGATGGGCAAACGTGCCATGAATCCCAAACGCCGCACCGATACCGGCAATCTGAAAGCCACTTTCGATTGGGACAACGTCAACCTTCAAACCGGCATCGACTATATGCGCGACCGCCATACCGAACGGTCAGGCGATGAAAAATTCACCGAAAAAGCATATGCTCCGACACAAAGTTTTAACCAACTGGGCGGTTTTGCCGAACTTGCATGGCAACGTACCGACAAGCAAAAACTAATTGCCGGTTTGCGGCACGATAAAGTTACTGCCGTTTACGAAACTTATCCGAACAGCGACCCCAACAGAACCATCAAATATCCTTTGACTTCCGGCTTCTTCCGTTTCGAGCAAACTGCGGGAAATACCAAATATTATGCAGGTTTGGGCGTTGCCCAGCGTTCGCCTGACTACTGGGAGCGCAATCGGGATGAAGACCTGAAAAAAGAAACCAACCGCCAAATCGATGCAGGCATGATTTGGAACAAGGGCAACCTCCACCTTGCCGCCTCACTCTTTGCCGGTAAAATCCGCGACTATATCCTGATTGAACAGCACATGATGCACCACGGCGGACATGTCATGACCATGGCGCGCAACATCGATGCCACCCGTTTCGGCGGCGAACTTGAAGCCAAATGGCAGTTTGCACCAAGCTGGAGCATCAGCAGCAACCTTGCCTACACGCGCGGTAAAAACATGACCGACAATCTGCCGCTTGCACAAACACCTCCGCTTGAATGGAACAACACCCTTGCCTTCGACAACGGCAAATTCAGCGCGGGCGCATTGTGGAAAGTCGTTGCCAAACAAAACCGCTACGCCAAAGGACAGGGCAACATCATCGGTCAGGACATCGGCGCATCCGCAGGCTTCGGCGTGCTTTCCGTCAATGCAGGTTGGAAATTCAACAAATACGCCACCCTGCAAGCTGGTGTGGACAATGTGTTCAACAAAACCTATGCCGAATTTGTCAGCAGAAGCGGAGGATTTGTCGATCCTGCCGCCGGCATCAAAACCACCCGCGTCAACGAACCCGGCCGCACCGCTTGGTTAAGGCTGCAAGCCAAGTTCTAAACGCTTGCATTTTAAAATGCCGTCTGAAACAGAGTCCGTTTCAGACGGCATTTTTTGTAAGGTGCGACAATCCGACAGCACGCCAGCATTTCCTTTTTCCCCTCCTATAATGGGTTATAGTGGATTAACAAAAACCAGTACGGCGTTGCCTCGCCTTAGCTCAAAGAGAACGATTCTCTAAGGTGCTGAAGCACCAAGTGAATCGGTTCCGTACTATTTGTACTGTCTGCGGCTTCGTCGCCTTGTCCTGATTTTTGTTAATCCACTATAATATAAATACTTATAACTAGATAACTATATATATTTTGACAACAGTCAAACTAATCCTAAATAATATTTACACTAACTGGTATAATTACGCCATTTTGCTAAAATCCCGCCGCCAAACCACTATAAAAGGAAAAATCATGCATACCCCCCCCGCCCTTCACGCACTGCGCTTGCCGTATCATCCGCACTCATGCTGTTATGCGCCGCGCACGCCTCCGCCGCAGATATTGCCGCCCTTCCGGAAATACACGTCAAAGAACTGGGAAAACAAACGGCTTCCAACTACACCATCCCCGCCTCATCCGCAGCCACAGGCATCAAGCTGACCCAGCGTGAAACACCGCAATCCCTGTCTGTCATAACGGCAAAACAAATCGAAGACCAAGGCTTGGACAGTCTGCAGGACGTATTGAAACAAACACCGGGCGTGTTCCACAGCAAAATGGGCAACAACGTCTCCGGCCACAGCCAGTTTATTTCGCGCAGTCAGGCGATTGACAGCATTTCCGTAGATGGCGCGCCCAAATTCCTTTACGACTACAAAGCCATCCGCCGCGGCACCAACAATCTGGACAGCGAATTGTATGACCAAGTCGTCGTCGTGCGCGGCGCAAGCGGTTTGTCCAACGGCGGTATGGGCGAGCCGGGCGGTACGGTTGCTTTGGAACGCAAAAAACCGACTGCCAAGCCAGCCGTCAGCGTGGAAGCCGGAGTCGGTTCGTGGAAACACTACCGCTTCGTCCTTGATGCCAATCAGCCTTTAAATGCCGACAATACCTTGCGCGGCCGCACTATTTTGGTCAGCGACCACGGCGGCGATTACCTGCCGAATACATCGCGCCACAATCATACGTTCTACGGCATTCTCTCCTACGACATTGCCCCTCAGACCCAATGGAATATCGGTACGGAAATACACCGTTTCCGCAATAAAGGTAGCTCGCGTTTCAGCTATCTGACGGCAGCAGGCAATAAGAAAGACGGATTCATACCGTTTGAGGCTTCGCCGCGTAGCAATTCCTCGGCAAAATGGGCTTACGGCAAAGACACCAGTGCCGAAGTGTTCACTTCCCTCAGCCATGAATTTGACAACGGCTGGAAACTGACAGGCAATTACAGCTATCTGACAGGTAAAAGCGACATCGTTTCAGGCATTGCCGGTACATACAAAATCAATACCGACTACTCCGCGCTTTTCACTTCAGACCGCGACCGCAGCAAATACCGCGACCAAAATTTTTCCCTGACTTTGGACGGCGATTATCCGGCGTTGGGCCGTTCGCATGAATTTAATGCAGGCATCAGCTATCAGGACAACAAAGAAAACCTGTCTTTCTATGAAGAAGGCGAATCGACGATTCCCGATTTGCGTAAATTTGACGGCAACATCGCCAAACCCGATATGCCGTATTCGCGCGATGGTTTTACCGATATGAAAAACCTGTCGGTTTACGGCTCGACCCGTTTCAAACTGACCGACAAGCTGGCATTGATAGGCGGCGGACGTTTTGTAGATTGGCGGTACCGTTACAGCACTGACCGTAACAAATTCGCTTACAGCAGCCACAAACAAAACGTTTTCATTCCTTATTTGGGTGTAACTTATGATCTAGACGACAACCTGACTGCCTATGCGTCCTACACCACCATCTTCCGCCCACAAGTGCGCAACCTGACCAAAGACGGCAAACCGCTCGAACCGCAACGCGGCAAAACCTACGAGACCGGTTTGAAAGCCTCGTGGTTTGAAGGCCGTCTGAATGCTTCCGCGTCTGTGTTTATGAACAAACGCGACCATTTGGGCGTGGTTGAAGGCGAATTCGCGAATGGCGATGAATACTACCGTGCAGTCAACAACACCACGACAAAAGGCGTGGAACTCTCTGTCGGCGGCCGCCTAAGTGATAAATGGCTGCTGAATGCGTCTTATGCACGTTCCAAAATCAAAAACAGCGAAGGCAAGCAACTGCATCCGTCTTATCCGGTTCATTTGTTCAAACTCTTTACCGCGTATGACCTAACCGACCGTTTGAACCTGGGTGCAAACATCAACTGGCAAAGCCGCAGTCATACGCTGGACGAATACCCTGCAGACATCAACCCTGCCGCCGCAGCCGCATTGACCCAACGCCCCTACGCCACGCTGGACTTGACCGCGCATTACAAAATCGGCAAATCCACCCGCATCGGTTTGGACTTTGAAAACGTGTTCAACAAACGCTACCGCACGATGCCGGATATTCATGTTTACGGCACGCCGCGCAGCCTGACCGCAACCGTCAAACATACCTTCTAAACGGATACGGCCTGCCGTCTTAAAAGGCAGGCAGGTACCGGAAACCGTTTTAAAGAAAGAAATGCCGTCTGAAACCTTATCGTTTCAGACGGCATTTGGTTGCCCGGGCGGTTATTTACCGGTTGGGGTATCCCGTTTCAATCCTCCGCCGAGTGCCTTGTACAAATCGGCAAGGTTTTCGGCACGGGTCAGTTGTGCCGACAAAGCCGCACCTTCTGCCGCATAGCTGCTGCGTTCCGCATCGAGCAAATCGAGCGCGCCGGATACGCCGTGTTTGTAACGCAGTCCGACCAGGCGCAACGCTTCTTTAGAGGCGCGGCTTTGTTTGCTTAAAGCGGCATAGGCTTTATCCAGCTGCTCGCGCGCCGCCAATGCGTTTGCCACGTCTTGAAAGGCGGATTGGACGGCGGCTTCATAGGCAACGATTTGTGCCTGTTGGCGCAGTTTCGCCACATCGAGGTTCGCCTTGTTCGTTCCCCAAGTAAAAATCGGCAGGGTAATAGACGGCGCAAACGACCAAACGCCGGTGCCGCTTTTGAACAGCCCGCTCAATTCGGCAGAACCCGTACCGACACTTCCGGTCAGGCGGATGGACGGGAAAAAGGCGGCGCGTGCCGCACCGATATTGGCGTTCGCCTGTTTGAGCGCGTGTTCGGCGGCACGGATGTCGGGACGGTCGAGCAATACTTCGGAACTCAAACCGGCCGGCAGTTTTTCAACAAAAAACTGCTTGTCCAACGGCAAACCGGCGGGCAGGTCGTCGGGTATCGGTTGGTTAATCAAGGTTGCCAAGGCATTGCGCGCCTGTTCGCGGCTGCGCGCGGCATGGGCATAATCGGCTTTGGCAGATTCAATCAAGGCTTCCTGCTGGCGCAGGGCGACGGCGGAAATCACACCTGCCTTGTACCGCAATTCTGAAAGCTTGTAGGTTTCCTCGCGCGTTTTCAAGACACGCTGTGCCAAGGACATCGCTTCTTCGGCATAGCGTTCGTTGAAATAGGCTTTGGCAACGGTGGCAATCAGGCTCAAATGTGCCGCATCGCGGTTGGCGGTGCTGGCAAAATAGCCTTGAAGGGCTGCTTCGCTGCTGCTGCGGACGCGTCCGAACAGGTCGAGTTCGTAAGATGCCGCACCCAATCCGACATTGTAGCTGCTGCTGACATTGCCGCCGCCTAAGCTGCCTTGACGCGAGCCGTTCGCATTGGCGGCCAGTGTGGGCAGAAGGTTGTTGCGCTCGATCATGTATTGTTTGCGGTAGATTTCGCTGTTCAATACGGCAGTACGCAGACTGGTATTGCGCTCAAGTGCGATGTCGATCAGCTTTTGCAGGCGCGGGTCGGCAAAGTAGTCGTGCCAACCCAAATCGACCGCACGGATGCCGCTGTCGGCGGTATCGTTTTTAAACGTTTCCGCAACTTCGACTTTGGGCTGCTCGTATTGGGGAATCATCGTGCAGGCGGATAATGCGAAGGCCGCCGCAACGGAGGTTAAGGTAGTTTTCAATGTAGTATCCATAAAAAAGTCCTAATGCCGTCTGAAAACCCGTGGGCATTCAGACGGCATGGTTGCTTAATGTTGGCTGTCGTCCGAACCGGTGATGCCCGCTTCGGCGGCGTGTTTCACCGCCATTTCGTGTTCGTGTGCAGTTTCTTTGAAGAATTTGCGCACCACCACATAGAAAAGCGGAACAAGGAACACGGATAAGAGTGTGCCGATGAGCATCCCCCAGAATACGGTCGTGCCGATGGCGCGCTGGCTGGCAGAACTCGCACCGCCAGCAATATACAGGGGAACCACGCCCAAAATAAAGGCGAACGAGGTCATGATAATCGGACGGAAACGCAGGCGGGCGGCTTCCAAAGCGGCTTCAACCGCGCTTTTCCCTTGCGCTTGAAGGTCTTTGGCAAATTCGATAATCAAAATCGCGTTTTTCGCACTCAAACCCATCACGGTAACGAAACCGACTTGAAAGTAGATGTCGTTGGCAAACGAGGGAACGCTGCCCAACAGCCCTTCAAACAGGTTGCGCCCGGTTATGCCCGCCGCCGCGCCCGCCAAGCCCAAAGGCATCACAAGCAGAACGGCCAGCGGGATAGACCAGCTTTCATAAAGTGCGGCAAGCACCAAGAAGACTGCAACGGCGGCAAGCGCGTAAAGGGCAATGGTTTGCGAACCGCCTTTTGCCTCTTCGCGCGACTGTCCGCCCCACTCCAGGCTGTAACCGCCGCCCAATTCGTCAACCATTTTTTGAACTGCCTCCATGGCCTGACCGGTGGAAACACCGGTTGCGGGCGAACCGGACAGTTCCATAGCGGGATAACCGTTGAAACGAACGCTCTGTTCCGTACCCATCTGCCACGAAACGGTGGCAATCGAAGAAAGCGGAACGGCAATGCCCGAGCTGTTCGGCACAGTCAGATTCAAGATGTCGGCAGGCTGCATACGTGCCGAAGCATCCGCCTGAACCATCACGCGCTGCAAACGGCCTTGGTTCGGGAAGTCGTTGACGTAAGACGAACCCAGCGCATTTGCCAGTGCGGTACGGATGCTGGCAAAAGAAATACCTTGTGCCGAAGCCGCCGAACGGTTAATGTCGATTTTCAACTGCGGCGCATCTTCCAAACCGCCGGCACGGACGGTGCTGGGGTTAAACAAACCGCTGGTACGCATTTTCTGAATCAACTCGTTGCGTTTGGCCAGCAATGCGGCATGACCGGTATTGTTGCGGTCTTGCAGGTTGATGCTCAAACCGGAACCGTTGCCCAACTCCATAATCGGAGGCGGAACGATGGCGATACCGAAACCGTCTTTAAGCGTCCCCATCATCATACCCGTCAGCTTGCCGGCAATCGCAACAGCGTCGCTGCCGGGGGCGGTACGTTCGTTCCAGTCTTTGAGCATGGCAAAACCCATCGCCATGTTCTGACCGCTGCCTGAAAAGCTGAAGCCGGAAACGGTGATGATGTTTTCAATTTCAGGAATGCTTTTTGCCAACTGCGTTACTTGCGCCAGCGTCGCATCGGTACGCTCTTTGGTTGCACCCGCAGGCAGTTGCACGCTGACCATAACGAAGCCTTGGTCTTCGGTCGGCAAGAACGAAGTCGGCAGGCGCATAAACAGGAATATGCCGACAACCGCCAAACCAACGTAAACAACCATCATGCGCAAAGTCTTGTGCAATACTTTGGCAACCCAGCCTTCGTAGCCGTGTGTCCAGTTGTCGAATTTTTTGTTAAACCAACCGAAGAAACCCTTTTTCTCTTCGTGATGCCCTTTCGGGATGGTCTTCAACATCGTGGCACACAAAGCAGGTGTGAGTGTCAGCGCGAGGAAGGCAGAGAATGCGATTGATGCCGCCATCGTCAGTGCAAACTGTTTATAGATATTGCCCGTCGCCCCGCTGAACATAGCCAGTGGAACGAATACAGACATCAAAACAGCAGTAATACCGATGACCGCACCGGAAATCTGACCCATTGCTTTTTTGGTTGCAGCCTTAGGCGGCAGGCCTTCACCCGCCATAATGCGCTCGACGTTTTCAACCACCACAATCGCGTCATCGACCACGATACCGATGACCAAAACCATCGCAAACATGGTCAGTACGTTTATCGACATGCCCATATAAGAGATGAAGGCGAAACCGCCCAACAGGGAAATCGGTACGACGATGGTCGGAATCAGCGTATAACGGATGTTTTGCAGGAAGAGATACATTACGACAAACACCAGCACCATCGCTTCGATTAAAGTGTGAATCACTTTTTCAATCGAAATTTCGACGAATTTGGAAGTATCGTAAGGGGTTTTCCAGCTCATACCCTGAGGAAAGTATTTTTCCAACGTCGCCATGCGTTCTTTAACCGCCTTTGCCGTCGCCATCGCATTACCGCTATTGGACAGCATCACCGCCATACCGGTGGTATTTACCCCGTTCAGACGGGTTGAGGAAGAATAGTCTTCCATACCCAATCCGACTTTCGCCACATCCTTCAGGTAAACATTAGAACCATCAGTATTGGCGCGGAGGATGACGTTGCCGAATTCTTCTGCCGTACTCAACTGCCCTTGCGCCGTTACGGTAGCCGTAACCGTCTGTCCGCGCACAGCGGGAAGCGAACCGATGGAACCTGCGGAAATTTGGATATTCTGTGCCGACAGCGCACTGCCGACATCAGCAAACGACAAATTGTAGTTTTGCAGTTTCTTAGGATCGACCCAAATCCGCATCGCGCGTTGCGCGCCGAACAGGCGCACCTGCCCCACGCCTTCGATACGCTGCAATTCGGGAACGATATTGCGCTGCGCGTAGTCGTTCATCTCTTCGGTTGACTGCACATCCGACGAAAGCATCACAATCATCAAAAAATTGGAACGCGCCTTGGATACGGTAACGCCGTACTGTTGAACGGTTGCCGGCAACATGCTCAATACTTCGGAAAGCTTGTTTTGTACCTCCACCTGAGCCAAATCTTCGTCGGTTTCAGGCGTAAAGGTCAGGCTCACGCTGCCGCTGCCGCTCGAATCGGCAGAAGTGGTCATATAGTCCAAACCTTCCACGCCGTTCATATTCCGCTCGATAACGGAAAGTACGCTGTCTTCCATCACTTGTGCGGATGCACCCGGATAAGTAGCCCTCAGGGTAATATTCGGTGCGGCAACAGACGGATATTGCGAAACCGGCAGGCTTCTAATGCCGAAAATACCCGCCGCAATAATGAAAATCGAAATAACCCACGCGAAAATGGGGCGGTCGATAAAAAATTTAGCCATCGATGCCTTCCTTATTTCGCTTCAGAAGCAGGTTTGGCTTCAGATGCCGTCTGAACGCTGGCTTGAGGGGCAGAGGCTTGGTTTTCAGACGGCATCCATTCTTTAGGCGTTACTTTTTTCGCACCCGTCATGCCTGCAATACTGATTCCTTCCACAACCACCTTGTCCCCGTCCTTCAGACCTGACGTAACAATCCAATTCGCACCCTGCTGTTGTGCAACCGTTACCTCGCGTGGTTCCATGCCGCCTTGGGCGTTCACAATCATCACGGTATCTTTCGTACCACGCGTTACCGCCTGCTGCGGAACGATGAATGCATTATCCACCGCCACTTGATCCATCAGCACGCGCACATACAGGCCGGACATCAGGATATTCTGATCGTTCGGTACGGCGGCGCGCAGGGTAATCTGACCGGTCGATTCGTTGACGGTCGGATCGGCAAACAGCAGGCGGCCTTTTTCAGGATAAACCGTGCCGTCATCAAATTTGATGCCGACCGCTACCGCACCGTCTGCCGCCAGCAGCTTGCCTTCGGCTATCTGCCGGCGCAGTTTCATCACTTCGGATGCAGACTGGGTAACGTTCACATACATCGGATTGGTTTGGCGGATGGTCGCCAGTACGGTCGCATCGCCAGCGTTCAGCAACGTACCTTCGGAAACTTTGGACTGACCGATAAAGCCGGAAATCGGCGCGGTAATGCGCGAACGGTTCAGGCTGATGCCGGCGGATTTGATTGCCGCCTGCGCCGCTTTAACGCCTGCCTCGGCAGAACGTTTCGCCGTTACCGCAGCATCGTACTCTTGTTTACTGATGGCATCGGCGGCGACCAAAGGCTTGTAACGCGCCAAATCCGCATCCGCTTTGGCAAGCGTTGCCTGTGCCGTTGCCAGTTGCGCGCGTGCGCTTTCCAGACCTGCTTCATAAGTGGAACTGTCGATCTGATACAGCGGCTGTCCGGCACGGACATAACTGCCTTCTTGGAACAGGCGTTTTTGGATGATGCCGCCAACTTGGGCGCGGACATCGGCAGTACGCAGCGATTCCAAACGCCCCGGCAACTCGACGGTCAATGCGACGGTTTGCGGATGGACGGTTACGACACCGACGACGGGCGCAGGGGCTTCCCGACCCGCAGGCTGCCCGCCCTGTGCCGCTTCATCTGCTTTGCCGCAAGATGACAGTGCCAACGCGACAGAGGCAGCCAACGCAGCCGCACGCATCGCCTTAGAAGCATAAAAAGCCATTATTTATCCTATCTGTATGATTTTATTAAAGGATTTTAGATTTAACAGAAATTCCCGTTTCAAAATACAAAACCGCCTGCTTCGGCATCCCTGTATTCAAACGGGTTGCAAAGCAGGTGGGTTCGGCACTTCGGCACGGGAAACTGTTTCAATTTCAGGGGCGTTATTATACATACACGATTGCACGGATACAAAGTCTTTTTTATAATCCCAACCGTCAAACCGCGCCGGAACGAAAACGCCATTATGAGAAAAACCAAAACCGAAGCCTTGAAAACCAAAGAACACCTGATGCTTGCTGCCTTGGAAACCTTTTACCGCAAAGGGATTGCGCGCACATCGCTCAACGAAATCGCCCAAGCCGCCGGCGTAACGCGCGGCGCGCTCTATTGGCATTTCAAAAATAAGGAAGACTTGTTCGACGCGCTGTTCCAACGTATCTGCGACGACATCGAAAACTGCATCGCGCAAGATGCCGCAAATGCCGAAGGAGAATCTTGGACGGTATTCCGCCACACGCTGCTGCACTTTTTCGAGCGGCTGCAAAGCAACGACATCCACTACAAATTCCACAACATCCTGTTTTTAAAATGCGAACACACGGAGCAAAACGCCGCCGTTATCGCCATTGCCCGCAAGCATCAGGCAATCTGGCGCGAGAAAATTACCGCCGTTTTGACCGAAGCGGTGGAAAATCAGGATTTGGCAGACGATTTGGACAAAGAAACGGCGGTTATCTTCATCAAATCGACCTTGGACGGGCTGATTTGGCGTTGGCTCTCTTCCGGCGAAAACTTCGATTTGGGCAAAACCGCCCCGCGCATCATCGGGATAATGATGGACAACTTGGAAAACCATCCCGACCTGCGCCGGAAATAGTCAAGCCTTGGTAACAATGCCGTCTGAAACAAACCCTTTCAGACGGCATCAAAATGACACAAAGCCTTCTTCTAAAAATACATATTCACTAAATTGCATTTTTAATTTCTTCTATCATTGCATGGACATTCTCTTGGTCAAAATGTCCGTTTTCTTCTGAATAAACTTCTAACAAATAGTGTTCGATGTGCACTTTGTCTGTCATTAACGATATATCTTTGGCAATGCTTTCATACGACTCAAAATCATCTTCATGCCATGGGTCATGTTTTGCCATAATTGTCTGGATTTTGTTTTTCATATAATTTACCTTTTAAATATTTAAACACGATAAAAAAAATGCCGTCTGAAAACAGCAAATAAGTTTTCAGACGGCATTTGCCTTCCCATCCCGTCAGGCTTCTCCGTCCTCTTCCTTTTTTTCCGCTGCGGCAAGCGTATCGGCGAGCAGGCGGGCGAGGTTTTCAAACAGGGGCTGTTCGAGCGGGTTTTGGCTTGCGTTGCCGAAAACGAGGGCGACTTCGGTATAGTCTTTCTGCCCTTTGCTGACTTTGTTGCCGTGGTAGGCGGTTTGGGCTTTTTTCAGGACGGCTTCCCAATCTTGTTTTTGGGCAAACGCTTCGGCGGCGGCAAGCGAGGTTTTGGCAAAAAACGGCAGCGGGCGGTTTTGCCCGATATTGAAAAACGCCATCCATTCCGACAACAGCCGCAATGCCCTGCCTTGCGCGATTTCCGCCAATACTTCGGTTTCTCCGGATTGGACGATAAAGGTTTGCCGCGTTTCGGCTTCAGACGGCATAACGGCGCAAAATATCAGGTGTTCCAGCAGAAAAGCGATACGTTGCGGCGCATTGGGTTTGCCGTAGGCGTAAAACACTTGTCCGCATTGGTATAAATTGCTCAAACTGCCTTTCAGGATTTGTCCGTCCGACGGTACGGCGTATGGGAACGGGGGCAGTTTTGGGCTGTTTAAAACCGCCGTGTCGATTTGTTTGGCGGCGGTTTGGAAGTCCTGCTGCCAAAGTCTGCCCAACTCTCCCGACGGCAGGAGGCTTTCCGCAACGATGCGGGCGGCGGTCTGGGTAAAATCCCGTCCTTCGCGCCGTGCTTCGATGTAGGTTTCGGCGATTTGACCGGCGTGTTGCGGCTCGAAGGGTTCGGCAGGCTCCCAGGCTTCGCCGATATGGGGTTCGCTCCACGCAAGCTGCTGTTGCAGCCATACTTTGACGGGGTTGCGCCAGAAGCGGATAAATTCGTCCTGTCCGATTTCGGCAACGGGTTCGCGGCTGTCGATGGGTGTGTCGAAAAAGGGTTGCGGCGGTTCGGGCGTTTGTCCGAGCGCGGCGGCGTAGTCGGTACGCGTGCCGAATATGCCGTCTGAACGTCCGCCTTCTTGGAAATATCGGCGCGAGAAGGCTTGCAGCGGATGCTGTTCTATCCAATTTTGTGCAAGTTGGCGACTGTTTGTGCCGGTCATGGCGGCAACTGTGTCAATGAGTTCGCCCAACAGCGAAGACGGAGCCAGTTCTTCGTCTTTGCGGATGTCGCGCCCGATGTAGGACAAATACAGGATTTCGCGCGCGCTGATGAGGGCTTCGAGGAAGAGGTAGCGGTCGTCGTCGCGGCGGGCGCGGTCGCCTTTGGCGGGATGTTTGGCAATCAGGTCGAATACGGCGGCTTTGGTATTACGGGGAAAATCTCCGTCGTTCAAACCCAACAGGCAGATGACTTTAAAGGGCAGGCTGCGCATCGGTACCATACTGCAAAAGGTGATGCCGCCGCGTAAAAAGCCTGCCTCGCTTTCGCTGTCGAGGAAGCGGCGGATGTGGCGGATGACGGTTTGTTGTGGCAACTGTCCGACGAACCCAGCCAGAGCACTCTCTTCCTGCCATTTGACCCATTCGTTTTCGAGATTTTGGACTGCCTTTTGGTCATCGGCTTCGGCTTGGAACAATGTTTTAAGCAAACCTCGGCAACGTCCTACCCATTCATCAACCGTCGCAGGTTGCCGCCATATCCGTACAATATCCGACAGGGACTCGATAAAGGCGGCAAAACGTCCGAACATGGCGGTTTGATTCACGTCGGCATACCACGCGCTGACATCCTGCCACATCGGATTGCCGCCTTCGGGCAGCATCCAGCCCAATATCATGCGTTCTACCGCCTGCTTCCAGGTGAACAGCTGATCCGTGCCGCCGCGCATTTCTCCGTCCAAACCCCAGTGAACGTTCAAATCGGCAACCATATCGTGCAAAAGCGGCAAATCGTCCTCGGTCAGTCCGAAACGGCGCAACACGGGTGCGGTTTCTAAAAGCACAAGCACTTTATCGACTTCAAATCGGCTTTCCAACAAGTCGAACAGGCATGACAAAGCATGAAACAGCGGTTGTCGGCGGCTGATTTTCACGTCTGACACGGAATACGGCAATGCCTGCGCACCGGGCTGCGCCTGTCCGAACACGGCTTCGATAAAAGGCGTATAGGATTCGATATTCGGGGTTAATACGGCGATGTCGTGCGGCTGCCAATCGGGATGTTCATGCAGAATTTTCAACAGCTTGTCTTTGAGTATCTGCAATTCGCGCAAAGGGCTGTGTGCCGAGACGATGCGTATCGAGCCGTCATCCGTACCGACGCTTCCCACATTTTCAGACGGCATTTTCAGGTTTTGAATATCGGTTTGCAGGGCGTGCAAAAGCGTATCGCGCCCGCCTTCTTCAAATACCGGCGTTTCTCCTTCTATTTCCATTTCGTTTAAAAAGTCGAAAAAGTCCCGCCCCTGCTTGCCCAATGAGGCAAGCAGCGGATGACCTGCCTGAGTCAGATCGGGATCGCCGCCGCCTTTGAGGATTTGCGCCGCTTCGATGACGTTGCCCCAATGCATCCCGCTCGGATTGAGTGCGAACACGAACACGTCGCAATGTTCGGACAGCTTGTGCAAAAGCTGAAGATACATCGGCGCCATAGTGGAAATGCCGAACACGAAATAGCGTTCGGGCAACTTGTCGCTGCTCAAAGAAGCCAACAGCTTTTCCCACAACGCGACACGGTGCGGCGCGCTCTGCCTGCCGTCGTCGAGGTAACGCCACAGTTTGGACTGCCAGATTTCGTCGTCGCCCAAACCGAGTATCCTGCCCTGCTGCCACGCGTCAATCCACTGCGGGCGATAGACGAGGTATTGGTCGAATATGTCCGCAAGCTGTCCCGCAAGCTGATAATCCGCCGATTCGCCGCTGCCCAGATAGTCTTGCAGCACACGCCTCACATCTTCAAATTCTGCCGTATTCCGGAATGCCTCGCTGCGGAACAAATCCAGCAGCCGCCAGCGCATGACTTCGGGGGCAAACGGGCTGAGTTCCAGAATACCGGGAATCAGTTTTTTCATCAACTTCCACGTCAGACCGGCAGGCAGGCTGAACGCCAAATTCGCCGCCACGCCCAAATCGCGGGCGAGGCAGGTATTGAGGTAGCGGCGCATCCCCTGACTCTGCACAATAATCTGTTCGGGCTGTAAAGCCGATTTCAGCGGTTTGACTTTTTGAATGTGGGCAAACAGTGCCGCCAGCGTTTCAAGACGGTTGGATTGATACAGATAAAACATGATTTCGACAAAAGTTGCGGAAAAGTATTCGAGATTATATAGCCTTTCCCCCGCCCGCCTTCAAACAAAATGCCGTCTGAACGCTTCAGACGGCATCGGGTCATTTAAACCATCTCCTCAAAACAGGAATCCGCGACAGCAGCAACGTATCCAACAGCCAAATCACGGCAATGGCAACCAATGCAGTCGGGAAAAGCAGTGCAATCAGCAGCAGCGGCACAGCCATCGCCCACCAGACGGGCAGCTTGATTTTCTGCGCCGGAGGAACAATGCCCACCGCTCCGGTCGGACGGCGTTTCCACCACATCACGCAACCGCTGATGCCGATAAAAATCACGGCAAGGCAGAACAAGACGTTTGCCAATACGCTCCACCAGCCCAGAGTACCCATATGCAGCGCAATGCTTGCCGCCATAAATTTGCCGAACGGGTTGTAATCGTCAAAGCGGATGTCGGCAAGGATTTTGCCGCTGTATTGGTCGATATGTACCGTGCGGTCGGCAAACGGGCTGATCATGTCGTAACTCATAGAGTCTTGCGACAAAGTCCATACGCCGTCCTCGCCTTTGGGCAAATTCAGCTGATAACGCCCTTTGAAACCGATTTCCCGCGCAAAACGGTCGACGGTTTCCAATGTCATCGGCTCGTCGGAGTTAATGCCGCCTTCACCCACTGTCGTCCCTGAAACGGGCATAGGCGTAAGTTCCAAAACCCACGGCACTTCCTTAACCTTGCCGTCATTCAATACCTCGCCGTGGGTCGGCACGACTGAAACAGGGTTCGGCTCGACACCCCATTTGCCGGCAGGGAACTGACTCCAAGCCTGTACGAACTTGCCTCCCCAAATACCTGCCCAAGCAATACCCGACAGGCAGAACAACAGTAAAATCAACGATACCCAAGTTCCAAACGCGCCGTGCAGATTCCGCCACCAAGAACGCGCCCTGCCTTTTGGCGGCAGCAGCATCGCCTTGATGCCGCGCCGTTTCACCCACCAAAGGTACAAACCGCTGATTATCATGATAATCGTCAGCGATGCAGCCGTTTCCAAAAGATAATCGCCTGCCGCACCGAGCATCATATCACTGTGGATTTCATCCATCGTGTGATACCAACCCTGATTGCGCGGCATGGTACTGACCACTTTTGCCGTATAAGGATCGACCGCAACCATGGTTGCCTTGCCCTCATTGTTGACACGGAACACGGCAACCATATCATCGGCACGCGGTGCAATATATTGGACGACGGACGAAGTCTCCGGATTAACGGCACTGCGTGCCGCTTCTGCCTGAACAGAGAGGGGCTGCACCACTGCCTGAGGGGTAATATGAATACGTTCGCCCTCCTTGCCGGTAATATTGGCAAACAACAGCATACCCAAACCTGTAACGGCAAGCAGGGTCAAGAAGGGCATAACCAACAAACCGGCATAAAAATGCCACCGCCAAACGGTCAGATAACGCCGGTTATTCTGCTGACCGGCTTCAGTTTTGATTTGTGTATCCATTAATCGTCCTTTTGAAATTAGAGTTATCGTGATGATGCGCGATTATAAACAATAAAGACTAGTTCTTTATGACTAAAATCAATATTTTTCGCAACATATGAAAAAAGATTCAATTTTGAAGAAACAAACCTATATGCCGTCTGAAAGCATCAAACAATGCTGTCCAACACCCAACTGCACCATTCTTTAAACCATACAAAAATATCAGTCGGTCTGACCGTTTAAGCATCAAAATCCCCACTTTCAGACGGCATAAATCAAAAACAGGATTTCCATTCAAAATAAAAAATCCGGATTCGATATGAATCCGGATTTCTGCATCCGACAAAGTCGGAAAACAACGGTTAGAATTTGCCGCCTGACTGGTTGACCATATAGTCAACTGCAGCTTTGACCTCATCATCGCTCAAATCGCCGCGACCGCCTTTTGCGGGCATCGTATTGAAACCTTCGATTGCGTGTTTGTGCAATGTGTCCTTACCTTTTTTGATGCGGTCGGCCCAATCGGCTTTGGTGCCGACGTGGGGAATACCCGGAATCGCATTGCCATGGCAGGCGGCACAAACGGTTTCATAAACCTGTTTGCCGTCCACTTTGGCAGCAGGTGCGGCTTTTTCCTCGGCTTTAGGTTCTGCTGCGGCAGGTTTGGCTTCAGAAGCGGCTTGTGCTGCTTCTGCAGGAGCAGATGCTGCGGGTTCTGCCGCCGGTGCAGGAGTCGGTGCAGGCTCGGCTTTTTTCACCGGAGCTTTACCGTCTTTATTGGAAAGACCCCATACATAAGCAGTCATAATATGCAGTTTGTCTTTATCCAAGAAATGTCCCCACGCAGGCATTTGGCTGCTGCGGCCGTTGGTAATGGTTTCAATAATGGATTTTTGCGTACCGCCCCACAACCACACGTCATCAGTCAGATTCGGACCCAAACCTTGGATACCTTGTCCCTTATCGCCGTGGCAAGTGAAACAGTTGGCAGGCGGACCGCTGAATAAGACTTGTCCGCGTGCAGCACGTTCCTCATCATACTGGCCTTTGGGTTTTGAAAGAGACATCACATAATGCGCAACGTCTTTTACGCCTTCCTCACCTAAAGCAGGACCCCATGCAGGCATGGTAGCAACACGGCCTTTTTCGATGGTCTCGTGGATTTTATCGGGATCGCCGCCCCACAGCCAATCGCTGTCGGTCAGATTCGGAAAACCTTTGGAACCTTTGGCATCAGAGCCGTGGCACTGGATACAGTAGGTATTGAACAGGTTTTGGGCGATTTGCTTGGCCTGTGGGTCTTTTGCCACTTTTTCAATCGGCATATCCGCAAACTTGGCATACAGTTTACCGTATTGCTCATCGGCTTTTTTGACCTCTTTTTCATATTGGTTGTGGCTGGTCCATTTCAGCAGGCCTTTGTAGTCGCCGACACCCGGATACATAACCAGATAACCGATACCGAACAGCCATGTCAAAACATACAGCCAAAACCACCAGCGCGGCAGCGGGTTGTCGTATTCGGCAATACCGTCCCACTCATGGCCTGTAGTTTGTACTTCTTCGCCTTTTTTCGGGCGTTTGACAACATTTTGAGACAGCAGCAGCCAAGCCAAAGCGATAAAGCTCAGTAAGACAATAACTGCAATATATATATTCCAGAAGTTACTGGTAAATTGGGATGTTGTGTTCATTGTTTTGCTCCGTTATCACAATATTAACGGTTTTCGCTTTTCTTATCTTGCGCATCTTGGTTTTCATCAAAAATGCTGTTTGCGGCATCATCGTAGTTTTTCTTATTCCGCCTGTTGAAGACGATATAGAGTACCAACAGGAAACAGATAAAGATCCATACCGTGAAAAGAGCGCGAATACCGTTAATATCCATGATGTTACCTTACGTTTTTCAAAGCCAGACCCAATCCTTGCAGATAGGCGACTACAGCATCCAGCTCGGATTTGTTTGCCAAAGCCTCAGGCGCTTTCGCAATTTCCTCATCACTGTAAGGAGTACCTACTTTACGCAAAGCCTTCATGTTGGCAACGGTTGCATCGACATCGACTTTATTGCGTGCAAGCCACGGAAATGCCGGCATATTGGACTCAGGCACGACATCACGGGGATTCAGCAGGTGGATACGGTGCCATTCGTCGGAATAGCGGCCGCCTACACGTGCCAAATCAGGACCAGTACGTTTGGAACCCCATTGGAACGGATGGTCGTAAACCGACTCTCCGGCAACAGAGTAATGACCGTAACGCTCGGTTTCCGCACGGAACGGACGAATCATTTGAGAGTGGCAGTTGTAACAGCCCTCACGGATGTAAATATCGCGTCCGGCAACCTGCAAGGCATTGTAAGGCTTCACGCCCGGAGCCGGCTGTGTTGCCGCCTTGGTAAAGGCCAAGGGCACAACTTCAATCAACAGACCGACACTGACTACAAGCAGCGTGAACACAATCAGAACACCGATTTTTTCTTCAGCCAATTGTTGTAATTTCATTTTGGTAGCCTATCTTTCTTAGTATTTTAGTGGTGCTGTGTTTGGGAAACCGCAGGGATTTCGGCATCGACTGCTTTACCACCGATGGCTGTGCGGTACACGTTGTACGCCATAATGCACATACCACTCAGATACAATAAACCACCTGCAAAACGAATCATGTAGTAAGGCATGGTGCGTTTTACGGATTCGACAAACGAGTAGGTCAGCGTACCGTCATCGTTCAAAGAACCCCACATCAAACCCTGCATCACACCGGCAATCCACATCGCGGCGATATACAGAACCACGCCGATGGTCGCAATCCAAAAATGCGCCTCTACCAGTTTGGTGCTGTGCATCTGTTCTTTGCCGAACAGACGGGGAATCATGTAATAGACGGAACCGATGGTTACGAAGCCTACCCAGCCCAACGCACCAGCATGAACGTGCGCGACAGTCCAGTCCGTATAGTGGCTCAATGCATTGACCGTTTTAATCGACATCATCGGACCTTCAAAGGTAGACATACCGTAGAAGGACAAGGATACAATCAGGAATTTAAGAATTGGGTCAGTACGCAGTTTGTCCCACGCGCCGGACAAGGTCATGATGCCGTTAATCATACCGCCCCAAGAGGGTGCAAACAGAATCAAAGACAGAACCATACCCAAAGATTGAGTCCAGTCAGGCAGCGCAGTGTAGTGAAGATGGTGCGGACCCGCCCACATATAGGTGAAGATCAGCGCCCAGAAGTGAACGACAGACAAGCGGTAGGAATAAACGGGGCGACCTGCTTGTTTGGGGACGAAGTAGTACATCATACCCAAGAAGCCGGCAGTCAGGAAGAAGCCTACGGCGTTATGCCCGTACCACCATTGAACCATGGCATCAATCGCACCGGAATAAACAGGATACGATTTCATCAAACCGGCCGGGATGCTGATGTTATTGACAATGTGCAAAAGTGCGACCGCCAAAATAAAGCCGCCGTAGAACCAGTTGGCAACGTAAATATGTTTCACCTTGCGTTTGGCAATCGTACCGAAGAATACAATAGCGTATGCAACCCAAACCAAAGTAATCAGAATGTCAATCGGCCATTCCAGTTCGGCATATTCCTTACCTTGGGTCCAACCCATAGGGAAGCTGACGGCGGCGGCAACGATTACCGCCTGCCAGCCCCAAAAGGTAAATGCCGGCAGCCAACCGCCAAACAGGCGGGTATTACAAGTACGTTGGACAACGTAGTATGATGTACCGATCAGACCGCAGCCTCCGAATGCGAAAATAACCGCATTGGTGTGCAGCGGACGCAGGCGACCGAAGTGGAACCAAGGTCCGATATTAGACAAATCAAGGGCGGGAGCAAACAGTTGGGCAGCTACGATAACGCCGACCAACATACCCACGATACCCCAAACTACAGTCATGATGGCGAACTGGCGCACCACTTTGTAGTTGTAAGTTTGTGTGTCCATGAGAGTCTCCATGAATTATGGGAATAAAAATTTTTTATCCTGCCCACTTTTGCGACCTCTTAAGGTACAACTTGGGCAAGCGTAATTTTTTCTAAATTTAACATATCTGCTTTCTTACGCCAAGCAGAATTACATTTGCAACATAAAGGAAAATTTTTCTTAAATTCATTCTTATTATATATAAATCATATTGTTATAATAAATTGCAACCAGTTTGACATTGCTTTGTTTTTCAAGCCTCCTTTTTTATAACACTTTATTGATGTAGATTAAGCTGCATTTTAAAGACATTTTATCAATAATATTTAACGATATATTTAATAGCCATGATTAATTATGAAATTACCCCCTCCCCTCTAGACCATGAATGGCACATCCTGCTGACATTCACACAAGATGATGATTTTCCAATAGAAATAAGCTTGCCAAACTGGGTACCGGGCAGCTATCTGATTCGGGATTTTTCCCGCCACATTACATCTATCGATGCATCCTGCAACGGTGTACCCGTCCGACTCGACCAAATTGCAAAAAACTGTTGGCGTGCCGCCTCCATACGCGGCGAGTGGCAAATCTGCTACACCGTATATGCATTCGATTTGTCGGTTCGAGGTTCTTTCCTGTCTACGGAACGAGGTTTTTTTGACGGATCGTGCCTGTTTTTGAAAGTCGAAGGAACGGAAACGCTGCCGCACCGCTTGGAATTGACGGGCATTCCACCCGAATGGCGTATTGCCACAACACTGCCGGAAACAGGGAGGTTTGTCTTTCAGACGGCATCTTATGCCGAATTGATTGACCGACCTGTCGAGATGGGCTTGATTGAATTTTTAGATTTTGAGGCGGCAGGCATTCCGCACACGATTGCCTTAAGCGGCATATATCCCGATTTCGACCGCAACAAGCTGGTTTCGGACATCAAAGAAATCTGCGAAACAGAACTGGCGATGTTTTCCTCCCCTGCCCCATTTGAGAAATATTTGTTCCTGCTCCACGTCGGCGACCATATTTACGGCGGTTTGGAACACGCCGACAGCACCGCCCTGCTCGCCGACCGCCACAGCCTTCCGCCGTACGGTATGACCGATGCCGACGATGCCTACACCACATTGCTCGGACTTTTCTCCCATGAATATTTTCATGCATGGAACGTCAAATCCATCAAACCTGCCGCGTTCGTCCCTTATGACCTCGACAAAGAAAACTATACCGAACAACTATGGGCATTCGAAGGCATTACATCCTATTACGACGATTTGTTTTTGGCACGCAGCCGCACCATCTCGCCCGAATCTTATTTAAACCTGCTGGCACAAGGCATTACGCGCGTACAACAAACCTGCGGCCGTTTGAGGCAGACCTTGGCGGAATCGAGTTTTACCGCGTGGAACAAATTTTACAAACCGGATGAAAACAGTCCGAACGCCATCGTCAGCTACTACCAAAAAGGCGCGCTTGCCGCATTGTGCCTTGATTTGCTGATACGGAACAAAAGCGGCGGCAGACATTCTCTCGATACGGTAATGGACAAACTCTATCGGGAGTGGGCGGATACGCGCGCGGGCATTCCGGAAAAACACTGGCAAATCCGCTGTCAGGAAATTACCGGCTTGGATTTGGAAGATTTTTTCCAAAAAGCGTTATACAGCACCGAAGATTTGCCGCTTGCCGAATGCCTGGCAACCGCAGGCGTGGGACTGACCTTCCTGCCTCTTCCCCGACAACACGGCGGCGGATATGCGGAACACATCTGCCCCGTCCCGCCGGCAGGCGATTTCGGCGCACGTTTCAAACAAAACGCCGACCACATCGTCCTGACCCATGTCTTCAACGGCAGCAGCGCGGAATCTGCGGCACTGTGCCCGCAAGACAAAATCATTGCTTTAGACGGTTATGCCTGCACCGACTTTGCCGCACAATGGGCCCGATACCACGTCAATGCAAAAATCAATATCCACTTCTTCCGTGCAGGCATATTGCGTCAAACCGTCTTGACGGTTCAGGCAGCGGCGGCGGATACTGCCATCCTACATATCACAGACCGGAACCTGTTGGAAAACTGGTTGTTCGGTTAAACTTTCAGACGGCATTGCACACAAAATGCCGTCTGAAAAACAACCGCAAGGCAAAGCAAAGGAAACAAAATGGCCATTCTGAAACTTGACGAACACCTCTATATTTCTCCGCAACTGACCAAAGCCGATGCGGAACAAATTGCGCAACTGGGCATCAAAACCGTCATCTGCAACCGCCCCGACCGCGAAGAAGAATCGCAGCCCGACTTCTCCCAAATCAAACAGTGGTTGGAACAAGCAGGCGTTACCGGATTCCATCACCAACCCGTTACCGCACGCGACATCCAAAAACACGATGTCGAAACCTTCCGCCAACTCATCGGACAAGCCGAATCTCCCGTCCTTGCCTATTGCCGGACCGGTACGCGCTGCTCGTTGCTGTGGGGCTTCCGCCGGGCGGCAGAAGGTATGCCGGCTGACGAAATCATCCGCCGCGCCCAAGCGGCAGGCGTAAATTTGGAAAACTTCCGCAGCCGTTTGGAAGAAGCAGCCGCCAAACCATAAAACCGGCCGATACAAAAATGCCGTCTGAACAGATTTCAGACGGCATTCGTTCAAACGTCAAACTTTATTGCGCCTTGGTTTCGGTTACAAAACCGATTTTGGTAATCCCTGCCTGACGGGCAGCCTCCAACGCTTTGTTCACATAATCGTATTCCACCGCCTTGTCTGCCGCAATGGCCACAATCACGTTTTCATTCTGCTCCTTGGCGGCTTTCAGACGGCTTTCCACTTCCCCGATTTCCACTTTGCTTGCAGAATCCCCGCCGACATAATAGCCGCCGTTCGCATCAATCGTCAGGCGCAGGGGGTCTTTAGGCTGTTTGTCCTGCTTGTTTGCCTGCTCGGACGCGGTCGGCAGTTCCAAAGGAATGGAATGCGTCAGCACCGGCATAGTAATCATAAACACAATCAGCAACACCAGCATCACATCCACCAACGGCGTAACGTTGATGTCGGACATCGGCGAGTCATCGCCGGAATTCATCGAACCGAATGCCATTTCATTAATCCTTTTGGTTCAACAGGCGGACATGCAAATCATGCGCCATCGCATCCAAATCCTGAGTCAGCGTCTTCGCACCGCGGTTGAGGAAGTTGTACGCCAACACGGCAGGAATCGCCACAAACAGACCCGCCGCAGTAGAAACCAATGCCTCGCCGATCGGACCGGCAACCGCCGCAATACTCATCTGTCCGCTTTGTCCGATATTGATCAGAGCATGGTAAATCCCCCAGACCGTACCAAACAGACCGATAAACGGTGCGGTTGCACCGATGGAAGCAAGCGCGGTCATGCCATAATCAAAGCGACGCATAATCTGAGCCATACTGTTGCGGATTTGAATGACCAAATACTCATTCAACGGCAGCGCCTGAGCCAATTTGGAAGCTTCATTTTGACGGTAGTTGCGGTACGACTGCAATGCCTCTTGCACCAGTTTGGACAGGGGAGCGTCAACGGCACGCACTTTTTCAAGCGCATCGTTCAAAGACAAAGTATTGCTCATATACTGCTTAACAACCGTATTGCCTTTGCGAGCCTGATACAGCTTAATGCTGCGTAAGACAATCAGACACCATGTTACGATACTCATCAGCAGCATCAACACAAACACACCGATCAGGACGGGATCGCCCGATTCAAACACTAATTTCAAATCCATAATGATTCCAAAACTGATAAAAACAAATCAAAAATCCAAGCTGCCGCAAACTGCCGCGACAACAGCCTAATTCAATTCAAATTTAACGGGGACTTTAAACTCCGTCCAAGCATCCGCATGAAAATGCCCGTTTTGCGCCGCCTTGCGTGCTGCATTGTCCAAACGGGAAAAACCGCTGCTTTTCACCACTTTGACGGACTCGACATGACCGCCCGGAGATACCATCACACTCAGGACAACCGTACCCTGTTCATCGTTTTCCATAGAAAGCGTAGGATAAGGCGGTCTCGGAATACTGCCGTTGGCACGCAGGGGATTACCTTTGCTGCTGCCGGCCCCTGTTCCGCCGCCGCTGCCGCCGGTTCCTTCCCCATGCTCACCTTTGGCTCCGCCGCTGCCTTTACCGCTGCCTTCTCCGCGCCCCGTTCCGTCACCTTTGGTACCGGTTCCCTTACCTTCTCCCCCGCCGTGCTCGCTGCCGGCTTTGGCGGAAGTATTGCCGGGATATTCGGCAGGTTTTTCAGACGGCTTCTCTACCGTTTTCTCAACCGGTTTGGGAGTCGGCTTCACTTCCGGCTTAGGCTCTGGTTTCGGTTTTTCTTCGGGTTTCGGCTTTTCCTTGGGCTGCTGAATATCTGCATCCGCCTTTTTTGTAACCACCGGCTTCAAAACCGGTTTGGGCGGCTCGACAGGTTTGGGCTGCTCAGGCTCGGGTTGCGGTTCGGGCGCGGCAGGCGCGCCTGCGCCTTCGGGTGCGCCGTCCCCTCCGCCAAAGTCGCCCAAATCGACAAATTCAATAACATTGCCTGACTCTATCACGGGCAGCTTGTGCGCCTGCCAAAGCAATGCCACCATTGCCAAATGCAGCAGTGCGACGGAAAACACGACTGCGGGGGTTAAAATTCGTTCTTTATCCATAATTCGGGCATAATAATAGCAACAATTCCTATTTGCAACCTATTTTTATCATTCGCCTTTATATGAATACTGTAGTTTTGGTTTTGCTCTTTGCCGGCGGATTTAAAGCCGAAACCGGCTTCGACGGGCAGCAGGGTAGCACCAAAAATTATCTGCGTTAAAGTTCATTTTCATAGTAAGGTGTTAAAAAAATATTCTCCTCTTCCCAAGGAGAAGATACGCCATTTTGATTCATAAATATTTCATAATTATAAAAATCTTTATCATAATCTCCATATGTAATTTTCATTCCTTTTAACCACATGGCATCACATTCGTCACATAGAATAATTTCTTTCAAAATGTATTTTGATTTAAAAATATACAATATTCCTTGGTTGCAGCGCGGACATATTTTTGGATTCATAATGTATCTCTAATCTATTTTATTACAGGTTTTATATTCACAAAATCCATATTGAAACAATATATTATGATAAATTCTCAGATGCCTGCGGACAAATGGGGCGGCTCTGCCTGTTTTCCCGTTCCAACAAAATCGGGTTAAATGATATATTGCCGCCTTTATCCGGCAGCCGGTTGCGGCTGCGTACCAACCTTTATAAAGGAAAATTATGTTTCGGAACTTTGACTTGGGCGTGTTCCTGCTTGCCGTCCTGCCCGTACTGCTCGCCATTACCGTCAGGGAGGTGGTGCGCGGCTATACGGCGCGCTACTGGGGAGACAACACTGCCGAACAATACGGCAGGCTGACACTGAACCCCCTGCCCCATATCGATCCGGTCGGCACAATCATCGTGCCGCTGCTTACTTTGATGTTCACACCGTTTCTATTTGGTTGGGCGCGTCCGATTCCCATCGATTCGCGCAACTTCCGCAATCCGCGCCTTGCCTGGCGTTGCGTTGCCGCGTCCGGCCTGCTGTCGAATCTGGCGATGGAGGTTCTGTGGGGCGTGGTTTTGGTGCTGACTCCGTATGTCGGCGGGGCGTATCAGATGCCGCTGGCTCAAATGGCAAACTACGGTATTCTGATCAATGCGATTCTGTTCGCGCTCAATATCATCCCCATCCTGCCTTCGGACGGCGGCATTTTTATCGATACCTTCCTGCCGGCGAAATATTCGCAAGCGTTCCGCAAAATCGAACCCTATGGGACGTGGATTATCCTGCTGCTGATGCTGACGGGCGTATTGGGTGCGTTTATTGCACAGATTGTGCGGCTGGTGATTGCGTTTGTGCAGATGTTCGTCTGACTGGTTTTCAGACGGCATAAACGTTCCAAAAAACGCGGCAGGACATATTTCCCTGCCGCGTTTTCCTGTTTTACAATGCCCTGTCAAAATAAAGCGGCACGCCTGATTTTTCACTCATCGTCATCAGATAACCCATCACCTTTTGAGGCCATTCGATACCGCGCACCACGGTCAGATTCCTCAAAACGGGGAAAACCAAAATATCCTCCATGCCGATTCCGCCGTTGATGCCGTCTGAAGTACCGTCCATCAGATTCTCCAACTCTTGCAAATCTGCGTTTATCCGTTCGAGGTATTGGGCGGTTTTATTCAAATTGGCGAAAAAGCTGCCGATGCTTTTCTCTTTTTTGTCTGTGAAATATTTCACCGCTTCCGGCGTTGCAAATTCGGGCAGCCCGATTTTGATTACGCGCGGCTGCACCAGTTTATTGTTGTAACTGCCGACTTTGTCCAGCCATGCCTGTATCTCGGGGCAGACTTCGTCTTTCAGACGGCCTTCGCAGTCAAAATGCCGCACAATGTCCAAACTCTCGCCCATAAACGAACCGTTCTCTCTTTCCAGGATGGGCACTTGTTTCGCACCGATCATACCGATCGGCGTTGCCTCGTCGTCGTTTGCCAGCACGACTTCTTCAACGTCCGCGCCAAACAGCCCGGCAGCCATCCGCGCACGCACGCAAAACGGGCAATGGTCGTAAATATACAGTTTCATCAAAATATTCCTCGTCAACCTGTCGGTACCGGCTACCTTAACACCCCGCGCTGCCCGAAACAAGTTTATCTTCCCGCCTATGCACCGTAAATAAATAAGCTGTTACAATAAACTCGTTTTTATCGGAACGGAAGACCCCATCATGACCGCCATCAGCCCGATTCAAGACACGCAAAGCGCAACCCCGCAAGAATTGCGCGAATGGTTCGACAGCTACTACGCCGCGCTGCCGGACAACGATAAAAAACTTGTCTTAGCCGCCCGTTCGCTGGCGGAAGCACATTACCCCGCCGATGCCGCCACGCCGTATGGCGAGCCGTTACCCGACCACTTCCTCGGTGCGGCGCAGATGGTTCATGAACTCGACCTGCTGCCCGATGCCGTCGCCGCCACCCTGCTTGCCGACATCGGACGCTACGTCCCTGATTGGAACCTCTTGGTTTCCGAACGCTGCAACAGCACCGTCGCCGAGCTGGTCAAAGGTGTGGACGAAGTGCAGAAACTTACCCACTTCGCCCGCGTGGACAGCCTCGCCACGCCGGAAGAACGCGCCCAGCAGGCCGAAACTATGCGGAAAATGCTTCTTGCGATGGTTACCGACATCCGCGTCGTGTTAATCAAACTGGCGATGCGTACGCGCACCCTGCAATTTTTAAGCAACGTCCCCGACAGCCCCGAAAAACGCGCCGTCGCCAAAGAAACCCTCGACATCTTCGCCCCGCTCGCCAACCGCTTGGGCGTGTGGCAGCTCAAATGGCAGCTCGAAGACCTCGGCTTCCGCCATCAAGAACCCGAAAAATACCGCGAAATCGCCCTGCTTTTGGACGAAAAACGCACCGAACGCCTCGAATACATCGAAAACTTCCTCAATATCCTGCGCACGGAACTCAAAAAATACAACGTTCACTTCGAAGTCGCCGGCCGGCCGAAACACATCTACTCCATTTACAAAAAAATGGTGAAGAAAAAACTCAGCTTCGACGGGCTGTTCGACATCCGTGCCGTGCGGATTCTGGTCGATACCGTCCCCGAGTGTTACACCACGCTGGGCATCGTCCACAGCCTCTGGCAGCCCATCCCCGGCGAGTTCGACGACTATATCGCCAACCCCAAAGGCAACGGCTATAAAAGTTTGCACACCGTCATTGTCGGCCCGGAAGACAAAGGCGTGGAAGTACAAATCCGCACCTTCGATATGCACCAATTCAACGAATTCGGTGTCGCCGCCCACTGGCGTTATAAAGAGGGCGGCAAAGGCGATTCAGCCTACGAACAAAAAATCGCCTGGTTGCGCCAACTCCTGGACTGGCGTGAAAACATGGCGGAAAGCGGCAAGGAAGACCTCGCCGCCGCCTTCAAAACCGAGCTTTTCAACGACACGATTTACGTCCTGACCCCGCACGGCAAAGTCCTCTCCCTACCCACGGGCGCGACCCCCATCGACTTCGCCTACGCCCTGCACAGCAGCATCGGCGACCGTTGCCGCGGTGCGAAAGTCGAAGGGCAAATCGTGCCGCTGTCCACCCAGCTTGAAAACGGACAGCGCGTCGAAATCATCACCGCCAAAGAAGGGCATCCTTCCGTCAACTGGCTCTACGAAGGCTGGGTCAAATCCAGCAAGGCAATCGGCAAAATCCGCGCCTACATCCGCCAGCAAAACGCCGACACCGTGCGCGAAGAAGGCCGCGTCCAACTCGACAAGCAGCTTGCCAAACTCACGCCTAAACCCAACCTGCAAGAGCTTGCAGAAAACCTCGGCTACAAAAAGCCCGAAGACCTCTATACCGCCGTCGGACAGGGCGAAATTTCCAGCCGCGCCATCCAAAAAGCCTGCGGCAAGTTAAACGAACCGCCGCCCGTGCCCGTCAGCGAAACCACCATTGTCAAACAGTCCAAAATCAAAAAAGGCGGCAAAACCGGTGTGCTCATCGATGGCGAAGACGGCTTGATGACCACGCTTGCCAAGTGCTGCAAACCCGCGCCGCCCGACGATATTGTCGGCTTCGTTACCCGCGAGCGCGGCATTTCCGTCCACCGCAAAACCTGCCCCTCTTTCCGACACCTCGCCGAACACGCGCCCGAAAAAGTGTTGGACGCAAGCTGGGCGGCATTGCAGGAAGGACAAGTATTCGCCGTCGATGTCGAAATCCGCGCCCAAGACCGCTCAGGACTTTTACGCGACGTATCCGACGCGCTCGCCCGCCACAAACTCAACGTTACCGCCGTGCAAACCCAGTCCCGCGACTTGGAAGCCAGCATGAGGTTCACGCTCGAAGTCAAACAAGTCAACGACCTCCCGCGCGTCCTCACCAGCCTCGGCGACGTCAAAGGTGTATTGAGCGTTACCCGGCTTTAAATACAAAAATGCCGTCTGAAAAGCCCAAACCTGTTTCAGACGGCATTTTGATTACCGTTTTTTTTAGCCTGACCGACATTTTCCGTCAGTTCCCATACGAACCAAAACCTTCGTAACTACAATCATTTTTTTGTGCAATATCAAATAACGTAGTTTCAATAGCTAAAATGTTTTCAAGAGAAGGGACGATATTGACGGAACAATAGCAAGTCCACATCCCTCCGAATTCATTTTGCTCAATACTGATTTGAACATCCTGCCGATAAGAAATAATTTGACTTTCTATTGATTGCAGATTCTTTTGAGAACCCTCTATAAAAAACTCTATTGTCATCGGTTTTGCCAAATCAAACCCTAATTCTTGATATTGTTTCAGTACATCTGAAGTGGATTTTTCGTCAATTATCATTTAATAGCAACTCATCAAACCATACGTCTTCATAACCGTTTTCCCCAATTAAAAAACGGTAACCGGGCGGAAGTGTCAAAAAGGGGATGATTTCGGGTCGCCATATTTGCAAATGGAAAGTATGCAGGGGCAGGAAAAAATTTTTATCATGGGAGAAGTTTTCACCGGCCCAGATATACCAACCGTTAGTATCACCTTTGGGACGGTGCCTTAACCCGTTAATCGGATAGAGATTTGCCTGTTTGACATTTTCAGCAACACCGATTTTTGAAACATCGGAAACAGGATAGATTTCTGTATTATATTTTTTACAAATTATTATTTGTTCATTTTTTATTCCCATTACTCAGTTTCCTTTTCTGTTCTTTTGAATATTGGCTTAATCTCCCTCCTTGTTTTGCGGAACAAGTCGGACATTGCGGTTGTACTGATTCAATTGCCACGGTTTCATCTTGCTTCGTCTTTGGCAAGGATACGGGCAATAATTTTTCAGCCGTCTGCCGTTTTGACTAAAGCACCGACGTATAAGGGACGGAGATAGGATTTTTGAAGAACTCAGCTCCCAGTATCCTGTTCCATTCATCAGAATGCCGTCTGAAAAGCCCAAACTTGTTTCAGACGGCATCGGATTGCCGGGTTTTTATCCGGCCTGCCAGACAGTACTCGCACGATTTATATCTAAATAATCAATACCCGCTTCATCGAATTTCGTTTCCAATTCTTCTACCGAATGGGTATCTAAAAAAAGCCTCTCTTGATGAGTAATCGGCAATAACCAGAAAAATCGGACATTATCCATATATTCCAACTCTTGCCCATAAGGATAAGGCAGAGAAATCAGAAAATGCCGAAAGGACGATTGTCCAACCCATGGTCTGCCGATATTGACCGTTTTTCCTAATTGAAATCGGTCTGGATAATGCATACTTGCCGATGCCAGCATCGCCAAGGTCTCAATATGTTCAGGTGTTTCAAATGGGCTGACGATAAAAAACTCCTGTCCTAAAAATGGACCTATCCCAGAGCTGACATAAACCCAGGGCTCATCTTCATGATTAGGAATCACTTGGAAAACTTGGAAATCGGGAAGTTCTTCAACAATCCTTCCTAAAGTCCAAGTAAATCCTTTAATATCATGATGTTTCCAAAATTTTTGCAAGTGAGATAAAACAGTTTGGTTATAGTCCATGCTTTTTAGCCTGTTTTCAAAGGTCGCCTGAAACCTGAAACAAGGTTTTTTAGACGGCATTGACCGTTTGAAAAAGGTATTTACCAAGCAAACGGTTTCCTATTCATATCCGAAAGGTTGTCAACTTCATTATCCAGCAAGAACTGCTCAAAAGCATTCCAACCCTTTTTTTCCACCAATTCGGCTTCCTGTTTATACAACGGGACAAGCAAAGGGAAAACGATATTGTAGTGTTCGCCATAACAGACCTGAAAATCATCGTCGAAATAAAATGGGGCGGAAACATACAGTGCATCCATTTTGCTACCTTCGATAATTACCCTGGGTAATTGAATAATTTCACCTCTTAAAATAGGTTGTCTATTGTCAATCAAATATTCAGCCACTCCTGATAGAAAAGCTGCAATATTTTCTTTATTCCATTCTTCAGAACAGGTAAAAATTAATTCAAACCTACTTTTATAGTTCAAGTCATATCGATTCAAGCCTAAAGTAGAAAAAGTAGTTACCCCTTTATATGGTTGTGATGGGAAGACGGAAACGCTGAGATGATAACGTCGATCCAAGCATTTTATACCGCTTTCGATTTCACCCAAATAATGCTCTAAATGTTCAACTACAATCACTTTTCTTAAACCTTTCATCCCTATTCCGGCAAGGCATAGGCTGTTTTGGGCTCCAATACCAACTTTTTTATTGACGGAAATGCCGTCTGAAAAATAAAGCGGCATCTTGATTTTGCCGCCTAAGGACTTTGCATCCATTCTTCTTTGCTGATTCCAAATTCAAACTCCGCCTGTTCAAATGCCGAATCTAATGTTTCGTGATAAGTATCCGTTTGTTCCTGACCGGCCTCATTCAAATAAAACAAATAAAATCCTTGGTCATCTTCATATTGAACAATACTTAAAGCAACAGGTTTGGGAAGTATCCCCATCGGGGTACGATGAATCGTTCTAATAGGAAAATCTTTATTTTCATCTAAGATGACTTTGAATAATTCTTTTACACTCATCATTCTTCAATCCCGAATAATTGTTACCGCACTATTTTCTATTACACGCCCATTAGGTTTGTCATATGATTCAAAATGACCATGATGCGTAGATGAATTTGTTTCATGATAACCATATCGTACCTGCCGCATTCCATCTTGTGATACATATCGACCATTTGGATACGACTGATAGTTTTTCCCTAGCCATTTCTCAGCTGCATTTAAAAAATTAGATTTAGATACAGTTCCTGCATGGTATTCGGGAGCTCTTTTGGGAGGACAATCATTATGAACCCAAACCCCTTCCGTTTCCGCCTGACTGCCCTTGACGAAGTAAGTATGCCAATCGGCAACGGTCAGGTTGTAGGCTTTGAGCGGTTTTGGTTTGACAACGGTGTTGCGGACGGTTTGGGTTTTGCCGCTTTCGGAATACAGCCTGCTTCCCGCCTTTAAGTCTTCCGCCTTAATCCATTTGCCGTCCGAATAAAACGGGTGGATGCGGTTGGAAATCAGAGTTTGGCTGTTACCGATGCCGTCTGAAACTTCAATGTAAACGGTTTCCTGGTACAGATTGCCGTATCGGGAGGTAACGGGTTTGTATCCCGTTTTCCCGCTTGCCTCGTCCTTGGCAAAGACGCTCTCGCCGGCTCGGATATGGGCAATAGCTTTGTAGCCGTCCGCCGTTTTGACCAAGGTGCTACCGTGGAAGGAGCAGGTGTAGGATTTTTGAAGAACTTAGTTTTCAATATCCTGTTTCATTCATCAAAATGCCGTCTGAAAGTCGAATACCGCTTCAGACGGTATTTTGATTGCCGGGTTTTTAATCAGAGCTTTGTTTGATAATTTGTTATTTTGAATAAAATACAGGTTCTGTCGAGCTGATAACTTCTATTACAGAATCGCTAAAAAAGAAAATATAAGCCTTATAATATTTCTTTTCAAAAAAATCAAAACTTTCTTCTTTCAACCAGTCCATATAACTGTCATCTATTATCTCGAAAAAATAATTTGCAGTAGGATTCCCATCCCAATTATTTTTTTCTTTATTTTCAAATAAATATTCTGAAAATTTTACTTTACAAGATTCATCTGTTATTTGAAAATGAATTATATTGTCGATAAATATTTCAATATTTAATTCATAATTTCGGTCGGATGCTAAAATGTTCACATCTTGTTCGGTAACACAAATTTTGTCTACGTAAAATCTGCGATTATTGTTAGAAAATTGTAATGGTTTAATCTTCACAATCATTTTCCATATCTAATTTTTGTTTTGGTAACACGACGATCGGGGTTTCAGCGACACCGAGGTATTTTACCGTCTAATCATGGAGATTTTACCGATTTTCTTTCCTATTCCAGCCAGTCTTCAAATGGTTGATAACAGTGTTTGCTTTTCAGCTACCTGCCATTTTGACCAAGGTGCTGCCGTGAAAGGAGCAGGTGTAGGATTTTTGAAGAACTTAGTTTTCAATATCCTGTTTCAAATAAGGGGAAGGTCGCCTGAAAATTAAACACGGTTTCAGACGGCACTTTGATTAAATTTAAGAAAATCCTTACCAAACAAACGGTTTCCGATTCATATCCGAAAGGTTGCTAACTTCATTATCCAGCAAGAACTGCTCAAAAGCATTCCAACCCTTTTTTTCCACCAATTCGGCTTCCTGTTTATACAACGGGACAAGCAAAGGGAAAACGATATTGTAGTGTTCGCCATAACAGACTTGGAAATCATCGTCGAAATAAAATGGGGCGGAAACATACAGTGCGTCCATTTTTGTTGAATCAACAATGCTTCTGGGCAAATAAACAACCTGCCCCCGAAGAAGGATTTTTTTGTTCTCAATGATGGTTTCTGCCAACCATCTTAAAAATGGGAAAATCTGATTTTCATCATATTTTAAAGAACATACAAAAAGTATTTCAAATCTGCTTTTATAATTCAGATTATGTTTGCTTAACCCTAAAGTAATATAAGTTTTTAAATCCCTGTTAGGGGAAGAGGGAATAGCTGCGATATTTAATTTGTACTGACTTCCCAAATCGCTTTTCGAGCCATGAGAAATAGTGCCTATATATTTTTCAATATGATTAATCATATTTTTCTTAGCTTCCCATCACTGTATCGAATAATCATAAACCGGATTGAGACAAAATGCCTTGTTCCCATTGATAGAAAGTCCGTCTGAAAAGTAAAAGTGTTTCAGACGGACTACGTTTGCCGACTATCCGACCCACTTTATTATCCAATGAGATTCTTGCAGATATTCTTTTAATGTTTCTAAGTTTTCGACCCAGTCATCATAACTGTCAAACGATGAAAATTTGTCATTTGAAGATAACAGTATCAGAAATCCCCCGGTATTTTCCCAATCGTCAATAATTTTTATGAATTTTTCTTCAGGATTGACCCCATTCAGGATAACCCCCAAAGTATTGAATTTTATTTCCATAGACACACCCTAATCTTTAATGGGAATATGGTTATTTGTTAGTGGTTTTTTCTTATTCGGGTCTATCCTTTCCAAATGGATATGCGGTACATTTGGTGCATGATTTCCCTCTAAAGAGTTGTTATCAATCCTAAATTGCCTTGTGCCTGTTTTGTTCCGATAAACGCCGCTACCTGATTTACCAATTTCTTTATATTCGGAGCCTAAGTATTTAATTCCAGCATCTAAGGCTTCATCAGAAGATAAAGTATGCTTACTTGTTATATTACCTCTTTGAGTATTGGTTTCATTGATAACAGCATTAATTTTTCTTGGAGATTTTCCATACGGACAATCATTATGAACCCAAACCCCTTCCGTTTCCGCCTGATTACCCTTGACGAAGTAAGTATGCCAATCGGCAACGGTCAGATTGTAGGCTTGCAGCGGTTCTTGTTTAACGGTAACGCTTTGAACGGTCTGCTCTGCACCGTTTTCGGCAAACAGCCTGCTTCCCGCTTTCAAATCTTCCGCTTTAATCCATTTGCCGTCCGAATAAAACGGATGGATGCGGTTGGAAATCAGGGTTTGGCTGTTACCGATGCCGTCTGAAACTTCAATGTAAACTGTTTCTTGATACGGATTGCCGTATCGGGCGGTAACAGGTTTGTATCCTGTTTTTCCACTTGCCTCGTCCTTGGAGAGGACGCTCTCGCCGGCTCGGATACGGGCAATAGCTTTGTAGCCGTCTGCCGTTTTGACTAAAGCACCGACGTATAAGGGACGGAGGCAGGATTTTTGAAGAACTTAGTTCCCAATATCCTGCTTCAAATGAAGGAAAGACCGTCTGAAAATTAAAAGCAGTTTCAGACGACTTTTTGATTGTTGGGTTTTTAAACCGACCTAATATTTATTAATCTGATGTACTTTCAATTCCAAATTCCTTATTAATAAAAGAGATTTCTTGGGATTCTTTTTCCGTAAGCTGGATATTGAAATCTTCAATATAATCACATAGCGTTTCAAAAGCTAGCAAACGTTCTGAAAAAGTAATGTACTCTAGTGTGGCATCAATTAGATTAGCGTCAATTCTATCTTCAAGAGATTTTCCTAAATTCTTTATTCGTTCGTCTAATGTTTTCATCTTTCAAATACTCATTATTTTACAGGGTTATATTTGGGATTAGAGGTTCTATCGGGGAATGCAGTTACCACTTTTCCTGTTGCAGGTTCATAAACTGTTCTGATACGAATTCCATCTCTCGTTTCATATGATACCCACCTGGCTGGTCTTCCTTTAGCAATATATTTGCCGCCTGTTCCAGTCTGTGCATACCATTGCGTTTTTGGGGATGTAACGATATCACTAATTTCATGAGTTATTTTACTGGCTGACCAATGTTGGGGGAATGTTGTCTTACCAGGTTTGCCAGGAAAAAGATGCCCACCTCCTGCTTTATCTCCATACAGTATATGTTGTATAGAATTTCCAGATAAAACATTAATATGATTAGGATTATCTCTTCCATAATTTTTCTCATGTATATTACTATTTTTCTGGTTCTGTCTGATTCTATTTAACCCCTCTGTTTCTGTAGTAACTTTTCTAGTTGTTCTTGTATTGTATGCAGCAGAAAAATCTCCGCTAACCGCAGCCTTCCCAGGTTTCGCCGCCCTCACCAATCCTTTGACTTTGGAAAACGGCAGGATGTTGGCTAGGGCTTCGACGGTTTCGGCGGCATTGGGGTTTTCCCGTATCCACCGGTCAACGGCTTCGCGCGTATTCTTTTCAAAGCCCGCCACGCTGCCCAAGCCGCCGATGACGGCGAATTTGCCCTCGGCGGGCAAGGGGGCGATGTTGCGCATCGCGGCTTTGTCTATGGCATAGCCCGTTCCGTACAGTATGTCGCCTATGCCCAAGGCTTCGCCCGCGCTGATAAAGGGGTTGAGCGCGCCGGCGGCGACGCCGTTGATAAACTCCATGCTGTTGCCCCAGCGGTCGAGCTTGGCATTGTGCTCGAACATTTTTTTGTTGGCTTCATCGGCGCGGTCGGAGAAATTGCTGCCGAGGTTGCTGTAGTTGTCGGATATGCGTTGCCGGATACTGCGGGTGTCGGTCGGATTGAGTTTGATACTGCGGGCTGTGCCGTTGACGTGATAGGTGTATTCGTCTCGTGCGCCCGTAGGTTTGGGGTAATTGCCGCCCTTCGGGCCGTCGTAGGCATCGGCAGGATGGTGTTCGTGTCCTTCCCAGTTGAGCCGGTACACGGTAAAGCCGTCGTCAACGTTGCCTTTTTCTTCGCTCGCGCTGTCGGCGGCGTGGTTGTCGAAGGGGGCGTGTTCTTCGTGTCCGTGTCCGGAAAAGCGGACGGTGTAACCAAGATTGCCTTGGATTGCCGCCTGTTGGATGAGCAGGTTGCCCATCTGGTGGGTATAGTCTTGGATGACGTTGATTTGGCCGGTGCGGTCGGAAACGCTGCCGCGCGGGTCGCCGAAGAGGTGGTATTTGCCGCCGGGTTCGTAGTGCTGCCGTTGGGTGTTATCGGTAATGAACGGGTCTTGCGCCAAGTCCGCCGCGAGGGCGGGCTGTATGAGTGCGGCCGCCGCTACGGCGCAGGCGGCAAGGAGGTTTGTTAGTCTTCGCAGCAGTTTCACGGTTTATCCTCCTTTGCAGCGTGTGTTGACAGGATATTTGTTTTGTTTTGAACGGGTTTTAGTGTAAAGGGATTTTAAGATTTTGTAAACAAAAGGGGCGAAAATGCCGTCTGAAAAGCGCAAGGGCTTTCAGACGGCATTGTTTTTTCTGTTTAACGGCCTCAATCCAAAATCTTGCCGACGATTTCGCCTACGTCTTTCGACAATCCTTCCTGCGCCCGAATGCGCTGCAATGCTTGTTTCACCAAGTTTTTGCGGTGCGGCTCGAGCTTGTTGCAGAGGTTGAACGCCTGCACTAGGCGGGCGGCGACCTGCGGGTTGAAGCGGTCGATTTCGATGACTTTGTCGGCGATGAAGCGGTAGCCGCTGCCGTCTTCTGCGTGGAAATGCGGGACGTTGCGGCTGAAGCTGCCGATGAGCGAACGGGCTTTGTTGGGGTTTTCGAGGCTGAATTTCGGATGCTGCAAGGCGGTTTGAACCTGTTGCAGGGTGTCGCTGCGGCGGCTTAAGCCGACGAGGGCGAAATATTTGTCCATCACCAGCGCGTCGTCTGAAAACTTGTCGGCAAACTGCGCCAGCAGGCGGTTGCGCGTATCGCTTTCGTTGCCGTTGACGGCAGACAGGATACCCCATTCGTGGGTCATGTTCTGTGCCATTTCGCCGTATTTTTCGGCAACGGTTTCGATGTGCGCGGGGTCGGCGCGCAGGACGAAGGCGCGGCAGACGTTGCGCAGCGTGCGCCAGCCGGCGGCTTCGGGACCGTATTCGTAGCTTTGGTTTTCCTGCTTCGCCGCCTGACGGTTCAATTCGTGCCATTTCGGCAGAAAGCGGACGGCAAGCGTATCCAACAAAGCTTCGCGCGCCTGATGGTAGCGCAGCGGGTCGATGTTTTCCGCGCCGTCCCACAGCTCGGCTTCAGACGGCACGCCCAAAAGCAGGGCTTTGAAGGCGTTGTCCAAAAGGTCGTCTGAAATGACTTTTTCGACGGCGGCAAGCAGTTTTTCGTGTTTCGGCAACCCGATGCCGTCTGAAAGCGCGGCAAGGTTGGCAGCGACGGCGCGGCGGTAGAGCGTTTGCGCGGCTTCCCAGCGCGTAAAGGCATCGCTGTCGTGGGCAAGCAGGAGCAGCAGGTCATCGTCGCTGTACGGATAGTTCAGATGCACTGGCGCACTGAACCCGCGCAGCAGCGAGGGAACGACGGCTTCGGTTACGCCTTCGAGCGGGAAGGTCTGTTCGGCTTCGGTCAGCAGCAACACGGCTTCGGTCGCGCGTTTGCCCTGATAATCAAATGCCACCGCTTCGCCGTTGCGGTTCAGCAGCCCGATTTTGACGGGAATCATCATCGGCTGCTTGTCCGCCATATCAGGCGTGGGCGGCACGGTTTGTTTAATGGTCAACTCAAAAACATTGTTTTTCAGATGACCTTCCGCTTCCAAAACGGGCGTGCCCGCCTGGCTGTACCACAAGGCGAACTGGTCGAGATTGATGCCGTTCGCGTCCGCCATCGCCGCGCGGAAATCGTCGCAGGTAACGGCCTGGCCGTCGTGGCGTTGGAAATAGAGCTTCATGCCTTTTTGGAAGCCCTCTTCGCCGAGCAAGGTGTGATACATCCGCACCACTTCCGCGCCTTTTTCATAAACGGTCATGGTGTAGAAATTGTTCATCTCCTCATAGCTGGCGGGGCGCACCGGATGCGCGGTCGGGCCTGCGTCTTCGGGGAACTGGTGCTGGCGCAAAAGGCGGATGTTTTCAATGCGGCGCACGGCGCGGCTGGCGCGGTCGCCGGAAAACTCTTGGTCGCGGAACACGGTCAGCCCTTCTTTCAGCGAAAGCTGGAACCAGTCGCGGCAGGTTACGCGGTTACCCGTCCAGTTGTGGAAATATTCGTGTCCGACCACGGATTCGATGCCTTCGAAATCGGTATCGGTGGCGGTGCGGCTGTCGGCGAGGACGAACTTGGTGTTAAAGATGTTCAAACCCTTGTTTTCCATCGCGCCCATATTGAAATCGCCCACGGCGACGACCATGAAAATATCCAAGTCGTATTCCAAACCGAAGCGCGTTTCGTCCCATTTCATCGCGTTTTTCAAGGATTCCACGGCAAAGCCGACCTTGGGCTTGTCCGCTTCGGTGGTGTAAAACTCGATTTTGACGTTTCTGCCGCTCATGGTGGTGAAACGGTCTTCCGTTACCGCCAAATCGCCCGCGACCAAAGCAAACAGATAGCTCGGTTTGGCAAACGGGTCTTCCCATTTCACCCAATAGCGGCCGTCTGAAAACTCGCCACCGTCGATTTTGTTGCCGTTGGAAAGCAAAACGGGATAGCGTTTTTTGTCCGCAACGATGGTGGTCGTGAACTTGGACATCACATCCGGACGGTCGATGTAGAACGTGATTTTGCGGAAGCCCTCCGGCTCGCACTGGGTAAACAGATTGCCGCCGGAAGCATACAGCCCCATCAACGATTTGTTTTCCGCCGGCAGGATTTCGGTTTCCACTTCGACGGCGAAGCGTTCGGACGGCACGCCTGCAATCGTCAGCGTCTCGCCTTCCAACACATAATCTGCCGCCGCCCCGTTGATTTTGACGGACAAGAGTTTCGCCGAACCGTCCAACACCAGCGGCTCCCCCACCCTCTGCGGCTCGACCGTCAAACGGGATTTCACGACGGTTTGCGGTTCGGCAATATCGAAATGCAGTTCGGTTTCGAGAATGCGGTAGGCAGGCGTTTGGTAATCTTTCAGATAACGGACGGTTTTGCTCATTTTTTTCTTTCAATATTGTTTGGTTTGACTGGAAAAGGCTTCAGACGGCACGGATACAGCTTTTAAAGCGGATTAACAAAAATCAGGACAAGGCGACGAAGCCGCAGACAGTACAGATAGTAAGGCAAGGAGAGGCAAGGCCGTACCGGTTTGAATTTAATCCACCATATGCCGTCTGAACCGAAACGGCGGCACAAGCGTACCGCCTCCGGACAGCAGGTTTTCTATTTCCACGCTTGGACAAATTCTGCCCAATGCGGTTTGTCTTCTGTTTGTGCGGAGAGATAGTTTCTGATCCGCTTGATTTCCATTTCGTATTCGTCCGCGTCGAATCTGCCGCTGACCAGACAGAAACGCAGATACATCAAATACGTATTCACGGCATCGGTTTCGCAATAATTGCGGATTTCCTTCAATTTACCGGCATGGAATGCCTCCCACACCTTGCTGCCGTCCATACCCAGCTTGCCCGGGAAACCGCACAGTTTCGCCATATCGTCCAGCGGCACATTCGCCCTCGGCTGGTAAAGCGCGAGCAAATCCATCAAATCGCAGTGGCGTTGGTGGTAGCGGCTGATGTAGTTGTTCCACTTGAAATCGCGGCTGTCGCCGAAATCGCCGTCGCCCATATCCCAATAGCGCGCGGCGTTGATGCCGTATATCAGGGAGCGGTAATGCAGTACGGGCAGGTCGAAACCGCCACCGTTCCAGCTGACCAGTTGCGGCGTATGTTTTTCAATCAATTCAAAAAACTTGGCAATCACAACTTCTTCGCCATCGTCCATCTCGCCGATGGTGCCAACGTGAACCTTGTCCTGACCCCAGCGCATACAGCAGGAAACCGCCACAACCTGATGAAGGTGGTGCTGCATAAAATCGCTGCCGGTCTGTGCGCGGCGTTTCTGCTGCGCGAACGGCACCACTTCGTCGTCCGGCAGGGAAGACGGCAAGTCATACAGCGTACGGATACCCTGCACATCGGGTACGGTTTCAATATCGAAAGCCAAAATCGTATTCATGGCAGTACCTTGCATTCAAAAACAGACTTGCGCCTATTGTGTCATTAAAAGGCGGATAAAAAAAGAGGCAACCCCCCACAGGATTGCCCCAATACCTCAAATCAGAGATTTACGCTTCACAAACAATACAGGCTTTCGCCTGCGGCTTTGCCCGCGTAGCTCAACTCTACGCCGGCAAACTTTCGTTTCACCGTTTCCGATGAAACTCCGACCAATCGCAAGACTGACCGGAAAATCCTTTCAGACGGCATTGCTCCGCTGCGTCTGTAATTCTGTGTAGCGGAATGTACGCCTTTTTTCACACCTTGCCAAGTATTTTTTAAAACAGGGGAATCAGAATGCCTGATTTAGATTATTGCTTAAAATTATAAATAAACAAAATAAAATTCTATATATTTTTATAACTTGATATTAATTTAAATATTATATAAATTTTTGGCACAAAATATCTGAATATCTGTTTAATGAAAAGGCTTGTATGAGATACTTATTTACAACTTTATGTTTTTAAACAAATTTAATTTTAATATGTTAATCGGATTTTCGGCATCCGCCCCCTTTGTTCGCGGAATAAGCCCTAAAACCTGATTTTGTTTTTTTGTCAATTTCAAAAAGCGTTATTTTTACAAACAACTGAACCGTTAAAACCGTCCGGCAAATCCTGTTTGCACGACCCCGGTTTCAAATTTCCAAAAACAATCGGGAATTTCGACTCGAAACGCCTGATTTGTTTTGTAATTTTATGTAGTCAGTAAAAATCGGGGCTGCCTTCCGGACGGGTTTTAAAACGCTTGTGCAGCCAGAAATACTGCTCGGGATGTTCGCGCACGCGTTCTTCGATAAAGCGGTTCATACGTTGCGCGTCGGCTTGCACGTCTTCACTCGGAAAAGATTTCCAAGCCGGGTAGAATTGCAATGTAACCGTATTGTCCGCCTCGCGGACGGGGATGGCGGGTATCACTTTTGCATTTGCAAGCGCGGCAATGCGGCTCAAGCCGGTAATCGTTGCCGTCTGAATGCCGAAAAAATCCACAAAAACCGAATCGTTGCGTCCGAAATCCTGATCGGGCAGATATAGGAACGGCGCGCTGCTTTTGCGGAACTGTTTGACAAGGGCGCGCAGCCCTTCGGTGCGTCCGATGAGGAAGACGTTGCGATAGCGGTTGCGGCCTTTCAAAATCTGTTCGTCCAATATCTTGTTTTTTTGATGGGAATACATACTGATCAGCGGGACATCCTGATTAAGCGCGTACACCGCCATCTCGAACGCGGTGAAGTGCGGGTACAGGATGATGACTTTTTCCCCCGCCGCCAGCGCGTCGTCCAAATAATGCTTATTGCGGTAGCGCACCAGCGATTTCAAACGCCCGGCAGGCGCGTACCAATATAAACCGTATTCCAACATCAGTTTCGCCATGTGTTTGAAATGCTGCTTCAACACGGTTTTACGCTTTTCCTCACTCCATTCGGGAAAACATTTTGCCAAATTGATTTCGCCGATACGGCGGCGCGGTTTGACCAGAAGGTAGGCAAGCGAACCCGTCAGGTCGGCAATCTTGTGCAGCAGCGCAAACGGCAGAAACTGCAAAACATACAGTACAAAAAATATAAATTTCATCTCGATACACATTTTCTTTTCAGACGGCAAAATACAAATGCCGTCTGAAACTATTGAAACCTTCCGCGCTTGACCTGCATCCCTGAAGGATTGAGTTTGGCAGCAAGCCCGTGGTTGCGTAAGGCGTGGGTCAGTGCGACAGCAAGACCGTCGGCCGCATCCGCCTGCGGCGTTCCCGAAAGCCCCAGCATCTGCACCACCATATGCTGCACCTGTTCTTTTGCCGCCTTACCCTTGCCGACTACCGCCTGTTTGACCTGCAAGGCAGTGTATTCCGAAACGGGCAAACCATGGCTGACCAATGCCGCCAATGCCGCACCCCTGGCCTGACCGAGCATCAGCGTCGATGCAGGGTTGACGTTGACGAACACCTGTTCCACCGCCGCCTGTTGCGGCTTGTAAACGGCAACGACTTCGCCGATGTGCCGCACAATCACGGCAATCCTGTCTGCCAGAGGTGCATCGGCAGGCGTTTTGATGCAGCCTGAGGCAACGTAAAAATGATCCCGCCCCCTAACATCGATGACACCAAAACCCGTTACGCGGCTGCCCGGGTCGATGCCCAAGATACGGACGGTTGCCGACATATTCACAGCAAACCGTGTTGAATCAGTTTTTTACGCAAGGTATTGCGGTTCAGTCCCAACATGACGGAGGCTTTGGACTGATTACCGCCGCATTGCTCCATCACACACACCAGCAGCGGTTTTTCCACCTGATGCAATACCATATCGTACACGCCGCAAGGTTCGGTACCGTTCAGGTCTTTGAAATATTGTTCTAAATTTTGTCTGATGCATTGAGAAATATCGGGAAGGGTATGGGGCATGATTGCACTTTCAAAGGATAATCAAGTGTTCAGAAGGCATTTGGGCGGTAGGCGCACGCCCAACTGTCGGTTTTTTCGGCAAGTCTTTCAAGATAACCTGCAAGCATGTCGTATTGCGCCTCCGCACTGTCCAAACGGTTGATTTCACGCCGCGCCTGTTCGCCGTCGGGCATCTCGCCGATGTACCAGCCTATGTGTTTGCGGGCGATGCGCACACCGGCGACTTCGCCATAAAACGCGTGTATGGCGCGAACGTGGTTCAAAATGGCGGCGGTACACTCTGCCAAACTCAAGGCAGGCGGCAAAACGCCGTGTTCGGCGTAATGTTTCAAATCGCGGAAAAGCCACGGTCTGCCTTGCGCGCCGCGCCCTATCATAATGCCGTCTGCGGCGGTTTGTTTGAGGACGGCGGCGGCTTTTTGCGGCGAAGTAATGTCGCCGTTGACCCAGACCGGGATGTTCAGACGGCATTTGGTTTCGGCAATCAGGTCGTAAGCCGCTTCGCCTTTGTACATTTGCGTGCGCGTGCGCCCGTGGACGGCAAGGGCGGCAATGCCGCAATCTTCGGCGATTTTGGCGATGGCAGGCAGGTTTTGATGGTCGTCGTGCCAACCCAAACGGGTTTTGAGGGTAACGGGAACGTCCACCGCGCGGACGACGGCTTCCAAAATGGCGGCAACCAGCGGCTCGTTCTGCATCAGCGCGCTACCGGCTTGGACATTGCACACTTTCTTGGCGGGACAGCCCATGTTGATGTCGATAACCTGCGCCCCGAGGCTGACGTTGTAACGCGCGGCATCCGCCATCTGCTGCGGATCGCTGCCGGCAATCTGCACGGCAACGATGCCGCCTTCATCGGCAAAATCGCTGCGGTGCAGGGTTTTTCTGGTATTTCTGAGCGTCGGGTCGCTGGTCAGCATTTCGCACACCGCCCAACCCGCGCCGAAATCTCGGCAGAGGCGGCGGAACGGTTTGTCGGTAATGCCCGCCATCGGCGCAAGTGCGATGGGGTTGTCGATAATGTAGCCGCCGATGCGCATAATGGGTCCGCGTTTCAAAAAAGTACGCCATTGTACATTTTTTAAGCAGGATTTCCAATCTCCGGACGCGCCCGCGATTGGGGCGGGCACCGTTTTATGGCATAATCCGCACACAGATTCCCTGCCCCGCCACTCACATGAGGGCAGTTTATAGTGGATTAACAAAAACCAGTACGGCGTTGCCTCGCCTTAGCTCAAAGAGAACGATTCTCTAAGGTGCTGAAGCACTAAGTGAATCGGTTCCGTACTATTTGTACTGTCTGCGGCTTCGCCGCCTTGTCCTGATTTTTGTTAATCCACTATACTTTCCCCATCCTATCAGTTTCCCGCTTCAGACGGCATAAGGTCTGAAAGAAAGACTACAATTATGAGCAACCCATTTTCCTCTTTAGGCCTGGGTACGGAACTGGTTTCCGCACTCGCGCTTCAAGGCTATGAAACCCCGACCCCCATCCAAGCCGCAGCCATTCCCAAAGCACTCGCCGGACACGACTTGCTTGCCGCCGCGCAAACCGGCACGGGCAAAACCGCTGCCTTTATGCTGCCCTCGCTCGAACGCCTCAAACGTTACGCCACCGCCAGCACCTCGCCCGCGATGCACCCCGTGCGTATGCTCGTCCTCACCCCCACGCGCGAACTTGCCGACCAAATCGACCAAAACGTGCAGTCCTACATCAAAAACCTGCCGCTGCGGCATACCGTCTTGTTCGGCGGTATGAATATGGACAAACAGACCGCCGATTTGCGCGCCGGCTGCGAAATCGTCGTCGCCACCGTCGGGCGGCTGCTCGACCACGTCAAACAAAAAAACATCAGTTTGAACAAAGTCGAAATCGTCGTTTTGGACGAAGCCGACCGTATGCTGGATATGGGGTTCATCGACGACATCCGCAAAATCATGCAGATGCTGCCCCGCCAACGCCAAACCCTGCTCTTTTCCGCCACCTTCTCCGCACCGATACGCAAACTGGCGCAAGACTTCATGAACGCGCCCGAAACCGTCGAAGTCGCCGCGCAAAACACCACCAACGCCAACGTCGAACAACACATCATCGCCGTCGATACCTTCCAAAAGCGCAACCTGCTCGAACGGCTGATTGTCGATCTGCATATGAACCAGGTCATCGTGTTCTGCAAAACCAAACAAAGCGTCGACCGCGTAACGCGCGAACTGGTGCGCCGCAACCTGTCCGCACAGGCGATACACGGCGACCGTTCCCAACAAAGCAGGCTCGAAACACTCAACGCCTTCAAAGACGGCAGCCTGCGCGTCCTCGTCGCCACCGACATCGCCGCACGCGGCCTGGATATTGCCGAACTGCCCTTCGTCATCAATTACGAAATGCCCGCCCAGCCCGAAGACTACGTCCACCGTATCGGGCGTACGGGGCGCGCCGGTGCGGACGGCGTGGCGATTTCCCTGATGGACGAATCCGAACAGAAAATGTTTGAGGCCATCAAAGAATTGACCGGCAACAAGCTGCTCATCGAACGCATCGAAGGCTTCGAGCCGCAATGGTGGGAACAGGGCGGCGCAAAACCGGAAAAAACCGGCACAAGCGAACCGAAACAGCGCAACCGCTACGAATCCGCCAAAGCGCAGCGCGAAAAAAACACCCGGCCGGAAAATGCGGCAAACGATGCGGGCGCGGCCTGCGGGAAAATTGCCGGACGCAGCCGCCAAAGCCGCCGGGGACACCGGACGTGCGCCCTGCTCCAACCGCGTTACGGCGTAAAATAGCCCTGAAAACCGAATGCCGTCTGAACATTTCCCGTTTCAGACGGCATTTTTCAAACCGGACTGACGCATTGGGAGCAACCGCCCACACCGGATAAATTTCTTCCGCAAACAGTTTCAGACGGCATTTGCCGCCTGTACAATATCATTTCCTTTTCCACTCAAACCATCAGGATTTCCCAATGTCCACACAATTCGATGTCGCCGTAATCGGCGCAGGTCCGGCAGGCTCGGTCGCATCCGCCCTGCTCCGCAAAAAAGGTTATCAAGTCTGCGTGTTGGAAAAACAGCACTTTCCACGCTTCGTCATCGGCGAAAGCCTGCTGCCGCACTGTATGGAAATGCTGGAAGAAGCCGGATTTGCCGATGCCGTGCGCGCCGAGCCCGGCTTTCAGTTGAAAAACGGCGCGGCGTTTTCGTGGGGCAGCCGTTATACCGAATTCGATTTCACCGATAAATTTTCAGACGGCCCCGGCACGACTTATCAAGTGCGCCGCGCCGTGTTCGACAAAATCCTGATTGAAGAAGCCGCCAAACAAGGCGTTGAAGTGCGTTTCGGGCACGGCGTAACCGCGTTCGACAACAGCGGCGGCGTTGCCCGTTTGAGCGTGGAAACCGACACGGGCGAGAGCTATGAACTGACCGCGAAATTCGTCTTGGACGCAAGCGGTTACGGACGCGTGCTGCCGCGCCTGCTGGATTTGGAAACGCCCTCGCACCTGCCGCCGCGCCAAGCGCATTTCACGCACATCGACGACAACATTACCCACCCGAAATTCGACCGCAACAAAATCCTGATTACCACCCACCCGCAACACCGCGACGTGTGGATTTGGCTGATTCCCTTCGGCGGCAACCGCTGTTCCATCGGCGTGGTCGGCACACCCGACAAACTTGCCGGCGAATCGGAAACCGTATTGAAAAAATTTGTTTACGAATGCCCGATGCTGAACGAAATTTTGGACAAAGCCGTTTGGGAAAACGATTTTCCGTTCCGCTCCATCCAAGGCTATTCCGCCAACGTCAAATCGCTGTACGGCAGGCATTTCGCGCTGTTGGGCAATGCCGCCGAGTTCCTCGATCCCGTGTTCTCGTCGGGCGTAACCATCGCGCTGCACTCCGCCAAACTGGCTGCCGATCTGTTGGCAAAACAACTCAAAGGCGAAGCCGCCGATTGGCAAACCGAATTTGCCGAACCCTTGATGATCGGCGTGGACACATTCCGCACCTATGTGGACGGTTGGTATGATTTCCGCTTCCAAAACGTCGTGTACGCGCCCGACCGCAGCCCGGAAATCAGCCGTATGCTTTCTTCGATTTTGGCAGGCTACGCGTGGGATACCGAAAACCCGTTCGTGGCGAAATCCGAACAACGCCTGACTGCCTTGTCCGAATGGGTCGGTCAGTTGGAAACCGAATAAATCCGTACCACCATACAAAATGCCGTCTGAATCCAAACGGGTTCAGACGGCATTTCCATTTCAACTATTTTTATGATTATTCGGGACGCATCTGCGGAAACAAAATCACGTCGCGGATGGTTTGCGAATCGGTCAGCAACATGACCAAGCGGTCAATACCGATACCGCAACCGCCTGTCGGCGGCAGACCGAATTCCATCGCGCGGATGTAGTCGGCATCGTAATGCATCGCTTCGTCGTCTCCAGCGTCTTTTTGCGCCACTTGCGCTTTGAAGCGTTCGGCTTGGTCTTCGGGGTCGTTCAACTCGGAATAGCCGTTTGCCAGTTCGCGCCCGACAACGAAAAGCTCGAAGCGTTCGGTCAGACCTTGTTTCGTATCCGAAGCGCGCGCCAACGGGGAAACTTCGACCGGGTAATCGACAATAAAGGTCGGGTTCCACAGCTTGCCCTCGGCGCAACCTTCAAACAGGGCAAGTTGCAGGCTGCCGATGCCAGGGGACGGCGGCAGGCTTTCGCCGTGTTTGACGATTTCTTTTTTCAGCCACTCCGCATCGTTCAACTGCTCGTCGGTGTAGTGCGGATTGTATTTTTTGATGGCTTCGAGGATGGTCAGACGCTCGAACGGGCTTTCCAAATCGACTTCTTTGCCGTTGTAGCTGATTTTTGCTGTGCCGTTTACTGCGCGGGAAGCGTTGCGGATGATGTCTTCCGCCATCTGCATCATACGCTCGTAGTCGGAGAAGGCTTCGTAGAATTCGATCATGGTGAATTCAGGGTTGTGGCGCACGGACATGCCTTCGTTGCGGAAGCTGCGGTTGATTTCAAACACGCGTTCCAAACCGCCGACAACTAGGCGTTTCAGATACAACTCGGGGGCGATGCGCAGGTAGAGCGGGATGTCCAAAGCGTTGTGGTGGGTCACGAACGGTTTCGCCGTCGCGCCGCCGGGAATCGGGTGCATCATCGGGGTTTCGACTTCGAGATAATGCTCGCCCACCATAAAATTGCGCACGGATTGGATGATTTGGCTGCGTTTGATAAACGTATTGCGCGATTCTTCGTTGGCAATCAAATCGACGTAGCGTTGACGGTATTTGGTTTCCTGATCGCTCAAGCCTTTGTGTTTGTCGGGCAGAGGACGCAGGGATTTGGACAGCAGGCGGATGTTGGATACGCGCACGGTCAATTCACCGTGGTTGGTTTTGAACAAAGTACCTTCCGCGCCGACGATGTCGCCCAGGTCCCAGTGGTTGAAGTCATCCAAAACTTCTTGACTCACGCCTTTGTTGTTCAAATAAAGCTGGATTTGCCCGGACACGTCTTGAATGGTGGCAAAACTCGCCTTGCCCATTTGGCGTTTGAGCATCATGCGGCCGGCAACTTTGACGGGAATGCCTTGCGGGTCGAGTTCTTCTTTGCTGATTTCGCCGTATTGGGCGTGCAAATCGGCGGCAAAGCTGTCGCGTTTGAAATCGTTAGGGTAGGCGTTGCGCTGTTGGCGGATGTTGTGCAGTTTTTCGCGGCGCAGGGCGATGATTTGGTTTTCGTCCAACTGCGGCTCGGTTTGCGGATGGTTTTGTTCGCTCATGGTATTTTCCGAAAAAATAAATCAGGCGCAGTCTGTTTCAGACGACCTGATTGAATCACAAAATTTGCGCATATTTTACGCGATGTCGGTGTTTTTTTCTAGGAAAGGGCAATGCCGTCTGAAAATATTACAGACGGCATTCAGATTTTGAAACCTATGCCAAAAGTCCGCTAAGGTTCAACAGGAACAAAACGGCAAATCCGGTCAGGTAGAGCAAGCCGACAATGGCAAGAAAATTCATACCGGCGGTAAGCTTGTGCCGTTTGTCTCCTTTGACCAGGCGGTAGTTGAGCCATGCGAACACGGGGGCGGACACAAAGGCGGCAATCATCGCAAACTTGAGCAGATTCGCCATTACGCCGTCAAACCAGAAAATCACCGCCAAACCGCTGCCTGCAACCCAAATATTCCAGGCAAAGAGTTCGGCGTTGCCGGTTTTCTCACTGCCGCGCAGCAGGCGCACGGGTTCGGCAATGGCGCGCGCGTAACCGTCAACAACGGTAATCGTCGTACCGTACATGCAGGCAAAAGCGATAAACGCCACCAGCGGACGCGACCAGCCGCCGATGGTTACCGCATACATATTGATCAGTTGTCCGATATATTTGCCGCCGGCCATCTGCACTTCTTCGCCGTTGCCGTATTGCACGTACGCACCCAGGGCAAGGAAGACGACGGCAAGTACGGCACTGGTGATGTAACCGACGTTGAAATCAAAAATCCCGTCATGATAAGAGGAAGGTTGGAGGCGCTGTTTCTCCGTAACCCACAAAGAATTGATGGCGGAAATTTCAATCGGCGCAGGCATCCAGCCCATCAGCGCGATCAGGAAGCCCAAACCGGCAAGCGTCCATGGTGTCGGCTCGATAAAATCGGGTTTCATCTGCATACCGCGCGACATGGCGATACCGGCGGCGGCAACCGTGGCAACCGTCAGGCTGACGATGATGATTTTAGAAACATTGTCCAAAGCCTTGTAGCGTCCGCTCGCCAGGATAATCAGGCAGGAAGCCATAATCAGCGCGGAGATTGCGCCGATACCCAGTGTCAGCGAGGGTATCGCCATTTTGACGATGGCGGCGGTTACAATGGCAACCGCACCCGCGTTAATCGTCGCGGCAGCAATACACAAAATCAAGAAAACCCACAGGTAGATGCGGCTTTTCTCCGCATAACCTTCAATCAGGCTTTTACCCGTATCCAGCGTGTAATGCGCGCTGAAGCGGAAAAACGGGTATTTGAAGAGGTTGGTTAGGACGATAATCAATGCGAGCTGCCAGCCGTAAAGCGCACCTGCCTGTGTGGAGGCAATCAGGTGCGAACCGCCAACTGCCGCCGAAGCCATCATAATCCCCGGTCCCAATGCATTGATTTTACTTTTCCAAGTCGAAATATGTTGTTCGGACATGATTTTTCCGTATTGCTGATATAAAAATGCGTATTTTAACGTAATCTAAATACACGCCAAACCGGCTTATTGAAACTTTACACCCTAATATTCCTGATTTCTCCCAATTATTTTCAGAAAAACATGCAATATGGCATTTTATGCCTGAAAGTTTACAACAAATAGCCTTGCATCGCTTTTTACCGTACAAAATATACTTTCAAAACCCTGAACGCGTTTTGCAGTCGGCAAACGATTTGATAAGATGGTTACGTTTCCCCAGCCGGTACGCCGCCATGCCGTCTGAAACCTTACACTTTCTCTGGAGAATCCGTTCATGAATACCGTATCGAATTACCTGTCCGCATTGCGCGAAGCCATGAAGGCGCAAGGCTTGGACGCACTCGTCATCCCTTCCGCCGACCCCCACCTGTCCGAATACCTGCCCGAGCATTGGCAGGCGCGGCGCGAATTGTCGGGCTTTACCGGCTCGGTCGGCACATTCGTCGTTACCGCCGATGAAGCGGGCGTATGGGTGGACAGCCGCTATTGGGAACAAGCCACCAAACAGCTTGCGGGCAGCGGCATCGAGCTGCAAAAAAGCGGTCAAGTGCCACCGTACAACGAATGGCTCGCGGCAAACCTTCCTGAAAACGCCGCCGTCGGCATCCCTTCCGATATGGTGTCGCTCACCGGCAAACGTACTTTGGCGCAATCGCTTGCCGCCAAAAACATCCGCATCGAACACCCCGACGATCTGCTTGACCAAGTGTGGACAAACCGTCCCGCCCTCCCCGCCGAAACCGTGTTCATCCACGACCCCACCTACGTCTCCGAAACCGCCGCTGAGAAACTCGCCCGCGTGCGCGCAGTTATGGCGGAAAAAAGCGCGGATTACCACTTGGTTTCCTCGCTTGACGACATCGCTTGGCTGACCAACCTGCGCGGCAGCGACGTGCCTTTCAACCCTGTTTTCGTGTCCTTCCTGCTGATTGGCAAAGACAATGCCGTCCTGTTTACCGACCGATGCCGTCTGAACGCCGAAGCCGCCGCCGCGCTGCAAACCGCCGGCATCACGGTCGAGCCTTACGCCCAAGTTGCCGACAAACTCGCGCAAATCGGCGGCACGCTGCTTATCGAGCCGAACAAAACCGCCGTCAGCACCCTCGTGCGTCTGCCCGAAAGCGTGTGCCTGATTGAAGGCATCAACCCGTCCACGCTGTTCAAATCCTGCAAATCCGAAGCCGACATCGCCCGCATCCGCGAAGCGATGGAACACGACGGCGCGGCGTTGTGCTGTTTCTTCGCCGAGTTTGAAGACATCATCGGCAACGGCGGCAGCCTGACCGAAATCGACGTGGACACCATGCTTTACCGCCACCGCAGCGCGCGCCCGGGTTTTGTGTCCTTGAGTTTCGACACCATCGCGGGCTTCAACGCCAACGGCGCCCTGCCGCATTACAGCGCGACACCCGAAAGCCACAGCACCATCAGCGGCAACGGGCTTTTGCTCATCGACTCCGGCGCGCAATACAAAGGCGGCACGACCGACATCACCCGCGTCGTTCCCGTCGGCACGCCGAGTGCCGAACAAAAACGCGACAACACCCTCGTCCTCAAAGCCCATATCGCGCTTGCCGAAGCCATATTCCCCGAAAACATCCCCTCACCGCTGATTGACGCGATTTGCCGCAAACCCCTGTGGCAGGCGCAATGCGACTACGGCCACGGCACCGGCCACGGCGTAGGCTATTTCCTCAACGTCCACGAAGGTCCGCAGCGCATCGCCTTTGCCGCCCCCGCCACGCCCGAAACCGCGATGAAAAAAGGCATGGTAACCTCCATCGAACCCGGCCTCTACCGTCCGGGAAAATGGGGCATCCGCATTGAAAACCTCGCCGCCAACCAAGCCGTCGCCGACCCGCAGGAAACCGAGTTCGGCAGCTTCTTGTACTTCGAAACCCTGACTCTCTGCCCCATCGACACCCGCCTGATGGACACCGCCCTCATGACCGACGGCGAAATCGACTGGGTCAACCGCTACCACGCCGAAGTCCGCCGCCGCCTCGAGCCGCTGACCGAAGGCGCGGCAAAAGCGTGGCTGATTAAACGCACCGAACCGCTGGCGCGTTAAACAGCACGGCGCAAAAAATGCCGTCTGAAAGCCCTTCAGACGGCATTTGTTTCCCAAAACATCCTGCACCGTTTTCATCTTGCCGCAAGCAAATATAGTGGATTAAATTTAAATCAGGACAAGGCGACGAAGCCGCAGACAGTACAAATAGTACGGAACCGATTCACTTGGTGCTTGAGCACCTTAGAGAATCGTTCTCTTTGAGCTAAGGCGAGGCAACGCCGTACTGGTTTAAATTTAATCCACTATACCAATCCGTTTTGTGGCAAATGCACAAAAAGCCCGATGCCGTCTGAAACCCCAAACAGGCTTCAGACGGCATTTATAGCGGATGAAAACAGAAAATACCCATATCGTTATTCCCGCAAAAGCAGTTTCGTAGCAACTGTATTTTTCACCCCGTCGGGCAAAAATACCAAAACTCAAATCAAGCCGTTCGGATGCTGTTTTCGGCGGTACCGTTTTCGGCAAAATAATCACGCATCCGGGCATTCAATATCGTCAGCAGTTTGCGCATACATGCCGTAACGGCAACCTTATACGGCTTACCCTTGGACAGCAGGCGTTGGTAGAAATCCCGAATAAGCGGTTCAAAACGTGTCGCTACCACGGTAGCCATATACAGCGCCTTACGTACCGCAGACCTTCCGCCAAAGCAGCGGCTTTTGAATTTGGTTTCCCCGCTCTCCCTCGGGTGCGGGGCAATGCCGACCAAACTCGCTATCCGTTTGTGCGACAGCCGCCCCAATTCAGGTAGCATCGCCCGTCGTTATCGAACCAATGCCTTTGATTTGCTCCGCCACTTAGGCTTTGCCGTCAAAATGCGTGTGGGTGTGGTCGTCGATTTGTTTGTCCAATTCGTCAATCAGCCGGTCAAAATGGGCAATCAGTTGTTTGACGCTTTCGACTTGCGTTTCATGAACCTGATGCAGACGGTTTTTCTCGGCAGTCCGCATATCCACCAGTTGGTTGCGGCGGTTGACCAAGGCTTCCAACACTTCTTCCGCTTCTGTGGGCGGTTGGTAGGGCATGGTTTGCCAACCTTCTTTCTGTACCGTCATCTGTGCAAAGAAGGCGGGCATTTTGGCATCTTTGGCGTCGGTTTTGGTCAGCGGCGGGGATTTCGAGACCTCCGGTACTTTCCATCACGACGAGTTCAACCTTGTGTTTTTTAAGGTATTCGATGGTATGGGCGATACCTTTGGGGTTGTTGGTTTCAGTTTTGGTTTCAGACAAAGACGAAACGGCGATGACGAAGTTTCGTTTGGCGATGTCGATACCTGCGTAATGATATTGGGTACTCATCATAAACCTGCCTTGCATTCGGTTGTATTGTCTGGCAACTGTCCGGTTGTGTCGATGGGTTGCCCTGCCGCTCCTTGTGCTACGCAACGGTTGTCTGCCTTGGGTGGGCGCGGGTGGCGGCCGGGTGGTTTGTTGCTATGATACAGTGATTACAATATACAAGGGCGGGCTTCAGCCCACCAACTCCCACCATCTTCATCCTAAAATCCCGTCATTTCCGCGAAAGTGGGAATCCGATTTGTTCGGTTTCAGTTTTTTTGAGATTTTGGGTAACTTTTAAACCGTCCTTACCGCCTACGCGGGAATGACGAGATTTCAGATTTCTGTTTTTGATTTTCTGTTTTGCAGAAATAACGAATTTCAAAGTTACGGTGTTATTAAAAGGTTGTGTTTTAGTAATCTGTTGATTTCAATTATTTACAAGGGAAAAGACAATTATTTTTTCGGTTAGGAAGAAACCTATCCTGTTGAATACATTGAAACCAAGTACGCCTATCAACACTATATTAAAACACAGCCTATTAAAAAACAGGAATCTCTCTACCACCATTCCTACCTTCGCAAAATAGCGCAAAATGCCGTCTGAAACCCGTGTTCTCGGATTTCAGACGGCATTGCGCCATGCGGATTATTTTTTCAGTTCAGACAGAATGTCATCCACGGTTTTCTTCGCGTCGCCGAAACACATCACGCTGTTTTCGTTGAAGAACAGCGGGTTTTGTACGCCTGCGTAGCCGGTGTTCATCGAGCGTTTGAAGACGACGACTTCTTTTGCCTTCCATACTTCCAAAACCGGCATACCCGCAATCGGGCTGTTCGGGTCGGTTTGGGCGGCAGGGTTGACGGTGTCGTTTGCGCCGATGACCAAAACCACATCGGTTTCGGGGAAGTCGTCGTTGATTTCGTCCATTTCCAATACGATGTCGTAAGGCACTTTGGCTTCGGCGAGCAGCACGTTCATATGACCGGGCAGGCGGCCGGCGACGGGGTGGATGCCGAAGCGTACTTCTGTGCCGTTTTTACGCAAAAGCTCGGTGATTTCGGCAACGGGGTATTGCGCCTGTGCGACTGCCATACCGTAGCCCGGGGTGATGATGACGCTGTTTGCGCCTTTCAGCATTTCGGCAACATCGGCGGCTTTGACTTCGCGGTATTCGCCGACTTCTTGACCGGCAGAAGATGCCGCGCTGCTGTCGCTGCCGAAGCCGCCGGCGATTACCGAGACAAACGACCGGTTCATGGCTTTGCACATAATGTAGGACAGAATCGCGCCGCTTGAGCCGACCAGCGCGCCGGTAACGATGAGCAGGTCGTTGGAGAGCATAAAGCCTGCCGCTGCGGCCGCCCAGCCGGAGTAGGAGTTGAGCATGGATACGACCACGGGCATATCCGCGCCGCCGATGGAGGCAACCAAGTGCCAGCCGAATGCGAGGGCAATCAGGGTCATAATCAGCAGGATGAAGCCGCTGCCGTCAATACCGACAAATACGAGCAGTAACACAAACGATACGCCAAGTGCCAGTGCGTTGAGCTTGTGTTTGGCGGGCAGTTGCAGCGGGCTGCTGCTGATTTTGCCGTTGAGCTTGCCGAATGCGACCAGCGAGCCGGTAAAGGTTACCGCGCCGATGAAAATGCCCAAATAGACTTCGACCAGATGGATGGTGTGCATATCAGCGGAAACGTTGCCAGGCTCGATATAGCTGTTGAAGCCGACCAAAATCGCCGCCAAGCCGACGAAGCTGTGCAGAAGTGCAATCAGTTCGGGCATTTCGGTCATTTCTACTTTTTTGGCTTTGTAGATGCCGATTGCCGCGCCGATGAGCATGGCGATGATGATCCAGCCCAATCCGTGGGTATTGTCGGAAAAGACCGTTACGAAGAGGGCGACCGCCATACCGGCGATACCGGAATAGCAGCCCTGTTTGGCGGTTTCCTGTTTGGACAGTCCCGCCAGTGAGAAGATGAATAAAATTGCGGCAACGATGTACGCCGCTGTTACGAGTCCTGAAGACATGGAAATTCTCCGATTTTCGATAATTTGTTTCCGATGCCGTCTGAACTGTTCAGACGGCATCTGTTTCAAGCAGCCGCGACAAACAGCCCGACGGTGCAGACAAATCCGCCCGTCCACATCAGCGAGCGCAAGGTTGCTTTGTCGGCGATATAGCACCAAATAAAGGCAAGGCGGAACAGGATGAACAGGCCGGCAAGCGTGTTGACGGTTGCTTGTTCGGCATTGCCGGTTGCGTGTGCCGTCAAAACGGAGGCTGCAAATGGCGCAAATGCTTCAAAACTATTTTGCTGCGCGGCATGGGCACGGGCGGCTGCGCCTTGCGTGTGCGCCAGAAAACCGCGCGGATTGTGGTTGTCTTTAAACCGGAATCCGCCCGCTTTTTTGGCATACGCCGCACAAAAAAGCGGCAATAGGCAGGCAATCAGGATGCACCAATAGGCAAAAGTCATGCTTTATCCTTTCCTAAACATATTCAACATCCGGCGCGTTACGAAGAAGCCGCCGAAGATGTTGATGCCGGCAATCAGGATGGCAACAAACGACAGCAGCGAAACAAAGCCGTTGCCTTGGCTGATTTGCAGCAGCGCGCCGACGACGATGATGCCGGAGATGGCGTTGGTTACCGACATCAGCGGAGTATGCAGCGAGTGGCTGACGTTCCAAACAACGTAGTAGCCGATAACGCAGGCGAGGACGAACACGATAAAGTGGTTCAAAAACGCTTCGGGTGCGACCGCGCCGACCCACAGCACCAATACGGCGGCGATGACGGCGGGCGCGAGTTTTTTCCACAGGGGAACGGGTTTCGGCTCAGGCTTGGCGGCAGGCGCGGCTTTTTCAGACGACGTTTGCTGCGGCTGGGCGGAAACTTGAATCGGCGGAGGCGGGAAGGTGATTTCGCCGTCGCGGGTAACGGTCATGTTGCGGATAATCACGTCTTCAAAATCCAGCGTGATTTCGCCGTCTTTGTTCGGGCTTAACAGCTTGGTCAGGTTCACCAAGTTGGTGGCGTAAAGCTGGGAAGACTGTCCGGCAAGGCGGTTTGCCATGTCGGTGTAGCCGATGATTTTCACGCCGTTGTCGGTTACGGACAATTCGCCCGGTCGGGTGAGTTCGCAGTTACCACCCGTCGCCGCCGCCAAATCGACGATGACGGAGCCGGATTTCATGCTTTCCACCATTTCTTTGGTAATCAGCTTGGGCGCGGGTTTGCCTGGAATGGCGGCGGTGGTGATGATGATGTCCACTTCTTTCGCCTGTTCGGCAAAGAGCTTCATCTCGGCGGCAATAAATTCGTCGCTCATCACTTTGGCGTAGCCGTCGCCGCTGCCGCCCGATTCTTGCGGGAAGTCGAGTTTCAGGAACTTACCGCCCATCGATTCGATTTGTTCCGCCACTTCCAAGCGGGTATCGAACGCGCGCACCACTGCGCCGAGCGAGTTTGCCGTACCGATTGCCGCCAAACCCGCCACACCTGCACCAATCACCAAAACCTGCGCGGGCGGCACTTTGCCGGCGGCAGTGATTTGACCGGTGAAGAAACGGCCGAAGGCGTTGGCGGCTTCAATCACGGCGCGGTAGCCGCTGATGTTTGCCATCGAAGACAAAGCGTCCAAAGCCTGCGCGCGGGAAATGCGGGGCACCATGTCCATCGCCAGCGCGTTCACTTTCTTGGCGCGCAAGGCTTCGACCAAAGCTTCGTTTTGGCGCGGCCACAGGAAGCTGACAATGGTTTGCCCTTCTTTAAGCAGCGGCAGCTCGCCTTCGGACGGCGCGTTGACCTTATAAATCAAAGGACAGGCCCAAACCGTCGCTTTGTCGGCAACGGTCGCGCCTGCTGTTTGGTAAGCGGCATCGTCCAAACTTGCCGCCAAACCTGCGCCGCTTTCGACAACGGTTTCAAAGCCCAGTTTGCCCAGCAGGGCGACGGTGGCGGGCGTGCAGGCGACGCGGGTTTCGCCGGATAATGACTCGCGTGGGATACCGATTTTCATCTCTGAATCCTTTTTCAGGTTGTTTATATGTATCGTGGGTTAAATTTAAATCGGGGCAGGGCGGAGCAACGCCGTACCGGTTTAAAACCGATTCACTTCAAATGTTAATATATTTTAGATAATCCCCTTATAACGAATTTTCATCAGGCTGGCAATAGTTGCGGCATTTTCCCGTGTTGTCCGACACACACTGCCGTTTGCGTTTGAAGTCATTTTCCGATTGCAGTCCCGCCCGCCGTAACATTCTTTGCCGTTTCACTATATAATCCGCATTTTTTGAGCCGCCGTTATGCCGCACGCCCTCGTCCTCCAATTTCCCTCCGCCGAAGCCCTGCCTTCCGCCCTCCTCTCTCACCTGCCCGAACCTGATTGCGCCGATGAAAAACGTATGCGTTTTATCGTTGAAGAAGGCTTTTCTTTAAGCGAAAAAGACGCGGCGTTGCTGGGCAGCAGTCAAATCGATTACGCCGTGTTGCCGGATATGGCGTTCGGTGAACTCGGGCTGATTGTCAGCGATATGGATTCGACGCTGATAACCATCGAATGCATCGATGAAATTGCGGCAGGCGTGGGTTTAAAAGACAAAGTAGCGGAAATTACCGAGCGTTCGATGCGCGGCGAACTCGATTTCGAACAGTCTTTACGCAGCCGCGTTGCGCTGTTGGCGGGATTGGACGAATGGGTTTTGGCGGACATTTACGAAAACGTTTTGCAACTTTCGCCCGGTGCGGAATTTTTGTTGGACGAATGCAAAAGGCACAATGTGAAATTCCTGCTGGTGTCGGGCGGGTTCACGTTTTTTACCGAACGTCTGCAACAACGGCTCGGTTTCGAATACCAACACGCCAATGTTTTGGAAATTGAAAACGGCAGGCTGACCGGACGTTTGAAAGGCAGAATCATCGACGCGCAGGCAAAGGCGGATTTGTTGCGCGAATACCGCAGCCTCTTCGGATTGCAGCCGCATCAGGTGTTGGCGATGGGCGACGGTGCGAACGATATTCCGATGCTCAAAGAAGCGGGCATAGGCGTGGCTTACCGTGCCAAACCGAAAGCGCAGGCAGCCGCCGATGCCTGTATCAACTTCGGCGATTTGGAGCGTGTACGCGGTCTGTTCAGGTAGGCGGACAGGAAACGGATGCCGTCTGAAAGGTTTTCAGACGGCATTTGAACGGCAGGAACGACAGTGGGACGCAAGAAACTTTGGTTTGCCCTGGCAGCAGCGGGCGTTATCGGCGGTCTGGTCGGCATTGTGCTGACGGAACTGATGCACTTCATACAACATACAGCATACGGTTATGGCGCGGACGGCGTGTACATCTCGTTCCGCGAAGGCGTGGCACAGGCTTCCGGTATGCGGCGCGTTGCCGTGCTGACGCTGTGCGGCGCGGTCGCAGGAGTCGGCTGGTGGCTGCTCAAACGTTTCGGCAAGCCGCAAATCGAAATCAAAGCCGCCTTGAAACAGCCGTTGCAGGGGCTACCGTTTCTGACGACGGTTTTCCATGTTCTGCTGCAAATCATAACGGTCGGACTCGGTTCGCCGCTCGGACGGGAAGTGGCGCCGCGCGAAATGACTGCCGCGTTTGCTTTTGCCGGCGGCAGGCGGTTGAGTTTGGACGAAGGCGAAATGCGGCTGCTGATTGCGTGCGCCTCGGGCGCGGGTTTGGCGGCGGTGTATAACGTGCCGCTCGCCTCCACACTTTTCATTCTCGAAGCCATGTTGGGCGTGTGGACGCAGCAAGCCGTCGCCGCCGCATTGCTGACTTCGGTCATTGCCACCGCCGTGGCGCGTATCGGTTTGGGCGACGTGCAGCAGTATCATCCCGCCAACCTTGTCGTAAATACTTCATTGCTTTGGTTTTCCGCCGTCATCGGCCCGATACTGGGCGCAACAGCCGTCTTTTTCCAGCGTACCGCCCAAAAATTCCCCTTCCTCAAGCGCGACAATATCAGAATCATTCCCTTGGCAGTCTGCATGTTTGCGCTCATCGGCGTGATTTCCGTTTGGTTTCCCGAAATTTTAGGTAACGGCAAAGCAGGCAACCAACTGACTTTTGGCGGTTTGACCGGCTGGCAATACAGCCTTGAGTTGACCGCCGTCAAATGGGCGGTCGTTTTGATGGCGTTGGCGGCAGGCGCATACGGCGGCCTGATTACACCGTCCATGATGCTCGGCAGCACCATCGCCTTTGCCGCCGCAGCCGCGTGGAACAGTGTTTTCCCCGCAATGCCGTCTGAAAGCGCGGCAGTCGTCGGAGCGGCGGTGTTTCTCGGCGTATCGCTCAAAATGCCGCTGACCGCCATTGTGTTCGTATTGGAACTGACCTACGCGCCGCTGTCCCTGCTGCTGCCTTTGTGCATCGGCATGGCGGGGGCATTGGGAACATCGGGAAAGATGAGCTTCAAATAAATGCCGACAAATGCCGTCTGAACGGCTTTCAGACGGCATGGCTGCTTTATAGTGGATTAACAAAAATCAGGACAAGGCGACGAAGCCGCAGACAGTACAAATAGTACGGAACCGATTCACTTGGTGCTTGAGCACCTTAGAGAATCGTTCTCTTTGAGCTAAGGCGAGGCAACGCCGTACTGGTTTTTGTTAATCCACTATAAATTGTCAACAATATCTACAAAAACCTACTGCCAAAAAACTGAAAATAGCGGATAATACCGCCCCGAAAAAGTTCCCCTTTCCCCATCCAACTGTCAGAAAAGGAAGCCCCAATGTCCGTCATCAAACGTGCCCTGATCAGCCTGTCCGACAAGGCAGGCGCGGTCGAATTTGCCCAAACCCTGCACAAACTCGGTGTCGAAATCCTCTCCACCGGCGGCACGGCGAAGCTGCTTGCCAATGCGGGCATTCCCGTGATTGAAGTCGCCGACTATACCGGTTTCCCCGAAATGCTCGACGGCCGCGTGAAAACCCTGCATCCGAAAATTCACGGCGGTATTTTGGGCCGGCGCGATTTGGACGAACACGTCGCCAAGATGGAAGAACACGGCATCGGCAACATCGACCTTGTGTGCGTCAACCTTTACCCCTTCGCCGCCACCATCGCCAAACCAAACTGCACGCTGGAAGACGCGATTGAAAACATCGACATCGGCGGCCCGACCATGGTGCGCTCTGCCGCGAAAAACTGGAAACACGTCGCCATCGTTACCGACACAGCCGACTTCCCCGCCATCGCCGCCGAGCTCGAAGCCAACAACGGCGCGTTGAGCGACAAAACCCGCTTCAACCTCTCACGCAAGGCGTTCAGCCACACCGCCCAATACGACGGCATGATTTCCAACTACTTAACCTCGCTTTCAGACGACGTCTTGAGCGGCACGCCCGAAATCGGCGAATTCCCAAGCCAGTTCAACCAAAGCTGGATTAAAGTGCAAGACATGCGCTACGGCGAGAATCCGCACCAACGAGCCGCGTTCTACCGCGATATTTACCCAGCCGCAGGCAGTCTTTCCGCCTACAAACAACTGCAAGGCAAAGAATTGTCTTACAACAACATCGCCGATGCCGATGCCGCATGGGAAGCCGTCAAATCATTCGACGCGCCCGCCTGCGTGATTGTCAAACACGCCAATCCATGCGGCGTAGCCGTTGCAGCCGATACCTTGACCGCCTACAAACTCGCCTACGCCACCGACACCACCAGCGCGTTCGGCGGCATCATCGCCTTCAACCGCGAAGTCGACGGCGAAACCGTCAAACAGATTACCGACAACCAGTTTATGGAAGTCTTGATGGCACCGAAGTTCACCGCCGAAGCCCTCGAAATCGCCGCCGCCAAGAAAAATGTGCGCGTATTGGAAGTGCCGCTTGAAGCAGGCACGAACCGCTTTGAACTCAAACGCGTCGGCGGCGGACTGTTGGTGCAAACCCCCGATATTCACCGCCTCAACCGCGCCGATTTGAAAGTCGTCTCCAAACGCCAACCGACCGAGCAGGAGTGGAACGATTTGCTGTTTGTCTGGAACGTCGCCAAATACGTCAAATCCAACGCCATCGTGTTCGGCAAAGGCGGTCAAACCTACGGCATCGGCGCAGGTCAGATGAGCCGCGTGGACAGCACCCGCATCGCCGCCCGCAAAGCACAGGATGCAGGTTTGGACTTAAACGGCGCGTGTGCCGCCTCCGATGCCTTTTTCCCGTTCCGCGACGGCGTGGACGTGATTGCCGAACAGGGCATCAAAGCCATCATCCACCCCGCAGGCTCGATGCGCGATCAGGAAGTCTTTGACGCGGCAGACGAACACGGCATTGCGATGGTCGTAACCGGCGTGCGCCACTTCCGCCATTAATGCAGATAAACAAGGCAATGCCGTCTGAAGGGCTTTCAGACGGCATTTTGTTTGATGTTCCGAACAGACAATCCGCCTGAAACAAAATGTGCGGCGGCATTTCGAACTTCCGTAAACGGCAAAACACCCGATACGTTCGGACGGTTTATGTTTCAGACGGCATCGGTTTCCCTACAAACCGAACACCGCCGTATCGCCGCAACCTCGGCGCACCAGTTCCGTGCCGTCGGTCATGTCGATGACGGTGGTCGGCTCGGTTCCGCACCAGCCGCCATCAATCACCAAATCGACGGCGTGTTCCAAGCGGTCGCGGATTTCATAAGGGTCGGTCAATGGTTCGCCGTCTTCGGGCAACATCAGGGTGCAGCTTAAAAGCGGCTCGCCCAATTCCCCCAGCAGGGCTTGTGCAATGGCATTATCGGGAATACGCAGCCCGATGGTTTTGCGTTTCGGGTGCAGCGTGCGCGCCGGCACATCCTTCGTCGCCTGTAAAATAAAAGTATAAGGCCCGGGTGTGGCGGCTTTAAGCTGACGAAACTGTACGTTGTCGATTTTGGCATATGTACCCAACTCGCGCAAATCGGCGCACATCAGGGTCAGGTGGTGTTTCAAATCGATTTTTCGGATGGAGAGTATGCGTTCCATCGCCGCCTTATCACCGAGTTTGCAGCCCAAGGCATAACACGAATCGGTCGGATAAACCACCACGCCGCCTTTATTGACGATTTCGACCGCCTGCTTGATGAGGCGTTCCTGCGGGTTGTCGGGATGAACGGCGAAAAACTGTGCCATAGTTTGTGTCCTTATCGTCATGTTTTCCGTATTGTACGCCCAAACGCCAAACAAAATGCCGTCTGAAAATTTTCAGACGGCATTTGATGCTTCCAACCATCAACCCAAATACCAAAATTTCAGTGCCCACAATACGGCAACAATCCATACCATAGGCGGAACATCCCCGGTTCGGCGGCACAAAAGTTTGACTACGGCATAACTGATGAAGCCGAAAGCGATGCCGTCCGCAATCGAATAGGTAAACGGCATGAAGACAATGGTCAGGAATGCGGGCGCGGCTTCCGTCATATCGTCCCAATCAATGTCCCTCGCGCTGCGGAGCATCTGCGTGCCGACGTAAAGCAGGGCGGGCGCGGTAGCAAAAGCGGGAACACTTTTCGCCAATGGGGAGAACATCAGACACGCCAGCATCAATACGCCGACGGTAACCGCCGTCAGACCGGTCCGTCCGCCTGCCGATACGCCCGCCGCGCTTTCCACATAAGGCGTGGTTGAAGAAGTACCCAAAGCCGCACCCGCCACAATGGCGGTAGAGTCTGCAAGCAGTGCGCGTTTCAGGCGGGGCAGCTTACCGTCCACCAGCAGTCCGGCACGGTGGGATATGCCGACCAGCGTTCCGGTACTGTCAAACAGATCGACCAAGAAGAAGACGAAAATCACACTGACCATACTGACGGTAAACAGGCCTTTAAAATCCATCTGCATAAAGGTTGGCGCAATGTCCGGTACTTCGCCGATGATGCCGTGAAACTCGTTCAAACCCATCAGACCGGAGATAACGGTAATCGTCAAAATGGTAATAATGATTGCGCCTTGAACGCGGAAATGCCCCAATACGACCACCATGACAAAACCGAACAATGCCAACAACGCGGACGGCTGATGAATATCGCCCAATCCGACCAAGGTTGCCGGATTGGCAACGATAATGCCTGCGCCTTTCAGGGAAATCAGTGCCAAAAACAAACCGATACCGGCGGCAATCGACATTTTCAAACCCATAGGCAAAGCATTGACCAGCATTTCCCTGACTTTAAAAAAACTGAACAGGATGAAAATCAAACCTGAAATAAAGACCGCGCCCAAAGCCACCTGCCAAGGCACACCCATACCCTTAACGACGGCAAAGGTGAAATACGCGTTCAGCCCCATCCCCGGTGCGAGTGCAATCGGATAGTTGCCGACAAAACCCATAACAAAACAGCCGATGGCAGACGCGATACAGGTGGCAACGAATACCGCCCCCATATCCATGCCGGTTTCACCCAAAATCAACGGGTTGACGATAACGATGTAGCACATCGTCAAAAATGTCGTCAAACCCGCCATCAATTCGGTGCGGACCGTCGTACCGTTTGCCTTCAGCTTAAAAATCCCGTCCAACAGTGTTTGTTTTGAAGTGTCCATATCTGAAAGTCTGTATCAAGTGGAAAAATCTGAATCCGCCGACCGCAAACCGTACGAAATTGCAACATCTTGAAAAACATACCTCCCAAACCGGACAAACCGATTCGGGAGGCAACAGGTTTACGGCAAACGGCACATTATTTGTCTGAATTGTGTTGACGACGCAAAATCGCAGGGATTTCAAAGTCGTCAAGTACGGACTGATTGTCGAAATCCGCTGCTGTCAGATTCATGGTGCGGATACCGCGATTGGTGCGGATCATACCTTCGACATTGTGGCTTTGCTCCTGTTTGGACGGGGCAACCGGTTCTACCTCCCTTGCCGGAGTAGGATCGACCGCGCCTTTTTCTTTCAGACCGGTAGCGATAATGGTAATCCGGATGGCATCTTCGCTCATGGTCTCGTCTTCAGCCGCACCGAATTTGCATTCCAAATCGGGATGCGCGCTTTGGTTGACGATTTTCATGACTTCAGACAACTCGGACATTTTCAGGCAACCCGGAGCAGTCGTAATATTGACCAGCACACCGCGCGCACCATCCAAAGTTACATCGTCCAGCAGCGGACTGGAAATGGCTTGATCGGTCGCCATACGCGCACGGTCGATACCTTGGGCATAACCCGAACCCATCATAGCGATACCGCGATTGCTCATCACGGTTTTCACGTCGGCAAAGTCGAGGTTGATGATTTCGCTCGGACAGGTAACGACTTCGGAAATGCCGGCAACCGCATCGCGCAATACATTGTCGGCGGCGCGGAAGGCTTCACGCATTGTTACGTCTTCACCCAATGCGGTCATCAGTTTGTCGTTCGGGATGATGATCAGCGAATCGACGTGTTCTTTCAACTGTTCCAACCCTGCTTGTGCCACATGGACGCGTTTGCCTTCATAAGAAAACGGACGGGTAACTACGGCAACGGTCAGAATGCCCAAAGACTTGGCAATCTCAGCAACAACCGGCGCGGAACCGGTGCCGGTACCGCCGCCCATACCGGTCGTAATAAAGAGCATGTTTGCACCGCGAATGGCTTCTTCAATGGCTTCCCTATCCTCTTGGGCGGCCGCGCGGCCGATATCGGGATTGGCACCCGCACCCAAACCGCGTGTCAGATTCGTACCCAATTGGATTCTCTTCGCCGCATGGTTTTTTGCCAAAGACTGCGCATCCGTATTGGCACTGATAAACTCCACACCGCGCACATTGTTGGCAACCATGTTGTTGATTGCATTGCAACCGCCGCCACCCAAGCCGATTACTTTAATTACCGCAGGGCTGACTGCCGATTCTGCCACGTCGTAAACAAATTCCATTCAAAAACTCCTGCTCGCCCCGTTCAGAGGACGGTTTAAATAAATTATTATTTATTATATAAGAAGTATCTTGCTGCTGGCAAAATACTTCTCACCTGTCAAACGGCAATCCACCTGTTCAGAAGTTGTTTTCAATCCACCGCTTCAATCTTGCCAACAAACCGCCGCCCTCTTCCCTCTCTTGCACTGCACCGTTTTCCGGCTGCGGCAAGTTTCCTTCCAGCTTGCGTGCTGCATAAAGCAGCCCGATAGCGGTAGAAAAGCGCGGTGTGCGGACACGGTCGGACAAACCGCCCATTTCTTGGGGCGCACCGGTGCGTACAGGCAGATCGAAGATTTTTTCGGCAAATTCCACAATCCCAGTCATCATGGACACACCGCCGGTCAGAACGATACCCGCATTCAGCACTTCTTTGGGGAAACCCGATTTTTGCAGCTCGCCCAGCACTACGCCAAAAATCTCCTGAATGCGTGCGCTGATGATTGCTGCCAAAACCTTACTGGAAACCTGACGCGATGTCCGGTCACCCACGCCCGGAACTTCAATCATCTCACCCAAGCCTTCCGTATCGCATGATGCCACGCCATAATGGATTTTAATGTACTCGGCGGCATCGAGAGGTGTTCTCAACGATTTGGACAAATCTTTGGTAATCAGATTACCACCGGCCGGAATGACGGACGTATGGCGGATGGCGCCGTTCATATAAACGGCAATATCGGTCGTTCCGCCACCAATGTCGATGACGCATACGCCGAGGTCTTTTTCATCTTCAGTCAGCACCGCCTGCCCGCTTGCCAACGGCTGAAGCATGATTTGATCGCTTTTCAAGCCGCACCGCTCGATACATTTTTGGACATTCTGCACTGCCGTACTTGCACCGGTAATGATGTGCACCCGCGTATCCAGACGCACACCGCTCATACCGATGGGCTCCCTCACGCCAAGTTGGGTGTCGATAATGTAGTCTTGAACCACGGCATCGAGAATTTTTTGATCGGGCGGGATATTGATTGCCTTTGCCGTTTCAATGGCGCGGTCGATGTCTGCCTGCGTTACTTCCCCGTCTTTGATTTTAACCACACCTTGCGAATTGAGGCTGCGGATGTGGTTGCCTGCGATACCTGTGGTAACGTGGGTAATTTTGGTATCTGCCATCAGCTCGGCATCATTGACCGCCTGCCTGATGGCTTGGACGGTGGCATCGATATTGGTTACCATGCCCGCGCGCAAGCCCCGTGAAGGAGCCTGCCCCAAACCGACGATGTTGATTTTGTCGTCATCTTGAACTTCCCCGATCAGTGCGAGGACTTTAGACGTACCGATATCCAGTACGCTGATATATCTTTTCTGCTGTTCCATTGTTCGTCTGCTCTTAAAACTGATTGAAATTTGCGCCGCACCGTTTCAGACGGCACGGCCGTAATCTGTCCGATACCTGTCCCCACTATTCTTCGGTTTCTTTTTCGGGTAAACCGTCGGAAGCATAGCGGACTGAAAATCCGTCCTTATACCTCATATCCACATAGGATAACCGATTTTTATTTTTACGCAACAGATGTTGCCACGCTTCGGTAAAAAGCCGGAGGCGTTTCATCTCGTTTTCCCGTCCGAGCCTGACGGTGATGCCGTTGTCTAAAACGACAACCCACGCCGAACGTGCCGTATAGGTCATCTCTTTGATGCCCAAACTCTGTTTTGCCAAAACAATCGAAAATTCGTCATAACGGCGGAGCATTTCGGCAGACGTTCCCTCACCGCCTCTGAATACCGGCATTCCGGGTCTGTCCAAACGGGCTTCAAAAACATTGCCTTCGCTGTCCACCAGTGCACGGTCGCCCCAACGTGCAACCGGCTTGCGCTCGGTCAGGACGATTTCAACCGTATCGGGAAAACGGCGGCGCACCATGACTGACGCAATCCACGGATACCGGCGGTAGGCCTCCTGTGCGCCATTGATGTCCGTCCTCAAAATATTCCCATGGATGTATTCTTTCGCCAAACTGCCCAATGCCTTCTTATCGGAATAAATCAGGTTGCCCTTCAGCGACACCTGCTTGACGGGCAGATGATTCGAATTGTAAAACCAAACCAGCCCGGACGCGGCAAGCAGCATCGCCATCATGACAAGCAGCCAGCGCGTCAGCCGTTCCATCGCTTCGGCATTATCCCACATGTGCGGTCTTCAAAATTTCAATACATAAATCGGCAAAATCCACGCCCGTAACGGCAGCGGATTTCGGTACTAAACTATGGCTCGTCATACCGGGCAGGGTGTTGATTTCCAACAGATAGAGTTTGCCGTCGGTATCTTTGAGGAAATCGACGCGCACGCAGCCTTCCGCACCGATTGCCTGCGCGCCGCGAACCGCCAGTTCGCGCATCAGGCTTTCTTCGGCTTCGGTCAGATCTTCCGAAGGACATTGATAAATGGTGTCGTCGCGGTTGTACTTGGCTTCGTAGTCGTAAAACTCGGTTGCGGGAATGATGTGTATGCCGGGCAGCCCTTTGCCGTTCAGGACGGGGCAGGAATATTCGCCGCCGCCGATAAATCGCTCGGCAATGATTTCGCCTTGAAGGTGTTTCAATTCTTCGTAAACGCTTTTCAGACGGCCTTTTTCTTTGACTTTTACCACGCCGACGCTGCTGCCTTCGGCTGCCGGTTTCACAAACATCGGCAGGCCCAATTTTTCTTCGACGGCATCGAAATCGGTATCGTCGTATAGGACGGCAAACTCGGGGACTGGCAGCCCCAATGCCTGCCAAATCAGTTTGCAGCGGTATTTGTCCATGCCGATGGCGGAAGCGGCAACACCGCTGCCGGTATAAGGAATGCCCAACAATTCCAACGCGCCCTGAACCGCCCCGTCTTCGCCGTAAGTACCGTGAAGGATGTTGAATGCCGTCTGAAAGCCCCGCTCCTTCAGTTCGGATAACGGCGTTTCTTTAGGATCGAAGGCGTATGCGTCTATGCCTTTGCTTTTTAAAGCGTTCAAAATGGCGGTGCCGCTGTCCAGCGAGATTTCTCGTTCGCTGGAAAAACCGCCCATCAATACGGCCACTTTGCCAAAATTCTGCATTGTTTTTGTTCTTTCCTGATTGCTTTATGCTTGTTGTCAGAGGTCGTCTGAAACCTGATTGCGGTTTCAGACGACCTTTATATGATGTTCCGTCTGTCAGGCGGGTGTGCCTCAAATCTGTTTCGACAACTCCAGCAGCGCGAAGGGGACGCGGTTGATGCTGCCTGCACCCATGTTCAATACGATGTCGCCGTCCTGCAAAACGTTCAACAGCATTTCGGGCAGGTCGGCAACGTTTTCACAGTAAATCGGCTCAAGTTTGCCCAATACGCGGATAGCACGCGCCAAGGCGCGGGAGTCGGCGGCGGCAATCGGCTCTTCGCCTGCGGCATAAACTTCGGTCAACACCAGCGCATCAACGGTATTGAGGACTTTGGTAAAGTCTTCAAACAAATCGCGCGTGCGGGTATAGCGGTGCGGTTGGAAGGCGAGCACCAGTCGTTTGTCGGGATACGCGCCGCGTGCGGCGGCGAGGGTTGCCGCCATTTCGACGGGGTGGTGTCCGTAGTCGTCCACCAAGAGCGCGGTTCCGCCGTTTGGCAACTTGATGTCGCCGTATTTTTGGAAGCGGCGGCCGACACCCTCAAAGTCAAGCAGCCCTTTTTGGATCGCTTCGACGGATGCGCCGACTTCAAGTGCCACGCCGATGGCTGCCAATGCGTTCAGCACGTTGTGTCTGCCGGGCATATTCAGCACGACTTCAAACGGCTCCTGCTCATGTCCTTTCATTTGGACATGGACGGTAAACTTCATTTGCGCGCCAACACTTTCGATGTCGGTCGCGTAAATATCGGCGGTATCGTCCAAGCCGTAAGTGGCGTAAGGTTTGCTCACTTTGGGCAGAATCGCTCGGACGTGTTCGCTGTCGATACACAAAAACGCTTTGCCGTAGAACGGCATACGGTGGATAAAATCGACAAACGCCTGATGCAGTTTTTCAACGCTGTGTCCGTAGGTATCCATGTGGTCTTCGTCGATATTGGTGACGACGGACATAATCGGGGTCAGATATAGGAAAGAGGCATCGGATTCGTCGGCTTCGGCGACGATGTATTCGCCTTTTCCCAAGCGGGCGTTAGTACCTGCGGCGTTGAGTTTGCCGCCGATGACGAAAGTGGGGTCGAGTCCTGCCGCACCGAGGATGGAAGCGGTCAGGCTGGTGGTCGTGGTTTTGCCGTGCGTGCCGGCAATGGCGATGCCGTCACGGAAGCGCATCAGTTCCGCCAGCATCAGGGCGCGCGGAATGACGGGGATTTGCTGCTCCAGCGCAGCGACGACTTCGGGATTGTCTTTTTTGACGGCGGTAGAGGTAACGACGACATCCGCGCCGTTGACATGTTCGGCAGTATGACCGGGATAAACTTGAATACCCAAGCTGCTCAAATGCTCGGTAACCGCATTTCGCGCCTGATCCGAACCGGAAACTTTGAAGCCCAAATTGTGCAAGACTTCGGCGATACCGCTCATGCCGACGCCGCCGATACCGACAAAATGGATGTTAGTAACTCGATTTCTCATCATAATGTTGCATTCCGGTTGATTTTTAGTGCGTAAAGGCGTTATTTTAAAGGGCTATCCGCTTCTGCGCCATAGTTTTCTTGTAAATTAAAGATGTTTCGGCATACAGGATTTCACATTGGTGGCAATATGGGTGAAAAAGAGGTTTCGTCCAGCGGCGAATCTTTGCTTTTTTGCCTATTTTTAAACTCGACTTCAACCACCAAAACATCAGCAAAAACAAAACATAAGGTCGTCTGAAACCGGTTTTCAGACGACCTCTCGTTTATCAACTTAACGGCACTTGTATCCTCATCAAGCGCATATCCAATTTGCGCCGCCCCCACGCGGTCGCATACACAAGGCGCAAGAGCCACGGATAACGCGGTTTGCAGACGCTGCTCAAGCCCGCTTCTTCAATGATTTTCACACCCGATATCAGGCGTCGGATGTCGTCCGTTCCGCTTATCGCCCAGCGGAACTCGGGCGGCTTGTCCATTTTGCCGAGCGCGTCGTGGCGTTTACTTTGTCCGATGTAGACTTTGGGAATGGTGTCGAAGGCAAGTTGGACGTTCGGCAGACGGCGGGCAACCTGTTTGAAAAAGTCCTGCACCTGCGCTTCTTCAAAATACATCAACACGCCTTCGATCACGAGCAACACGGGTTTGCCGTGCGCGGCGACGGTGTTCATCCACGCTTCGTCAAACATGGACGCGCCCAGATAATGATTGTCCGACTCGGGTAGCAGCATACGCCGCACTTCAATCACTTCAGGCAAATCCAAATCATACCAGGCGGTAATGCGCGGCTTGCCCAAACGTTCGTAACGTGCATCCAGCCCCGCGCCGATTTGCACGACGACGGCATCGGGATGTTCGGCGATAAAGTGCCGGGTCATATCGTCCAACAGCTTCGCCCGCCCGCAACAGCCGACCTGCGATGCTTTGGCTTTGGCAAACTTGCCGAAGTCGTAGTCAATCTTGCCCAACATCCGCACGGCTTCGTCATCGCGCAAAAGCGGCTGCGCCCTACCCTGCTCTACTGCCTTCGCCCACAGGGGAATCAGCATGGTACTGGACAGTGCGGAAACGGTTTTGGGAGAGATTTTTGCAGATATGGCAGCCTCCAATGAGAGAAATTCCTATTTACATCATACTCCCGCACAATAAGGCTGCCAAGTTGCAAAAAGGCCGTCTGAAACCGGTTTCGTGGTTTTCAGACGGCATCTGTTTCGTTTATCGCATCATATCATCATGCCGTACACTCGATGGCGGCTTCCGCCACATCGTCCGCACTATGCGGCATCGCCAGCGTGCGGGCGTTTTCTGCCCATTTGAGGCATTTTTCGCGGTTCAGGCTGCCGAGGATTTCGGCAAGTTTTTCCGCCGTCAACTGGGTTTGCGGCAACAACAGCCCCGCTTCTGCCTGCACCATAAAACGCGCGTTGGCGGTTTGGTGATCGTCAACGGCGTGAGGATACGGCACCAGCAACGCGCCCAGCCCCGCCGCCGTCAACTCGGCAATCGTCAGCGCGCCGGCACGGCAAATCACCAAGTCGGCATCACGGTAGGCGGACACCATGTCGGTAATAAATTCCACGCATTCGGCTTTCACGCCCAGCGCGTCGTAATCCGCCTGCAAGCTGCCCAGCTTGTTACGCCCTGACTGGTGGTACATCTGCGGGCGTACCTCTTCGGGCAGCAGTGCCAACGCCTGCGGAACGGTTTTGTTCAAAACGTCTGCACCCAAACTGCCGCCGACCACCAAGATTTTCAGACGGCCTTCGCGCCCTTGGAAGCGTTCGGCAGGCGCGGTCAGTTTGGCAATATCGGCGCGGACGGGGTTGCCGACCAAGCCGCCTTCGTGGTTAAACGCTTTGGGGAAGGCGTACAGCACGCGTTTCGCCCAGCGCGACAGGTGGCGGTTGGACAAGCCTGCCACGGCGTTTTGCTCGTGAATCACAATCGGCACGCCCAAGAGTTTTGCCGCCAGACCGCCGGGAAAGGTAACGAAGCCGCCGAACCCGATGACGCATTCGACACGGTGTTTGCGGATAATCTGCTGCGCCTCGCGGACGGTCTTGTACAGGGTAAACGGCAGCATCAGCTTGCGTTTGATGCCGTTGCCGCGCACGCCTTTAATCGCCAGCGTTTCCAAGCGTATGCCGTATTGCGGCACGATACGCTCTTCCATCGAATCCTTACTGCCCAGCCAAATCACATGATGGCCGCGCGCGCGCAACGAATCCGCCACCGCCAGCGCGGGGAAAATGTGTCCGCCCGTTCCGCCCGCCATCAGCATAAAGGTTTTACCGCCCATGATTTACTCCACCCGGTAACCGCGCATTTTCCGGCGGTTTTCATAATCGATACGCAACAGCAGCATCATGCTGATCAGCATGAAAAAGACTGACGAACCGCCATAGGACATCAACGGCAGCGTCAGACCTTTGGTCGGCAAAGCACCGATGTTCACACCGATATTGAAGAAACTTTGGATACCGATCCAAATGCCGATACCCGAAGCGATATAGGCGTTGAAAGTCAAACCCAAATCGCGCGACTGCTTGCCGATGGAAAACGCCCGCACCACCAGCCAGCCGTAACAGAATATCAGCACGCACATGCCGAAGAAGCCGAATTCTTCGGCGATGATGGCAAAAATAAAATCGGTATGCGCTTCCGGCAGAAAGCCGCGTTTGCTCAAACTCGCACCCAAACCCATGCCGAACCACTCTCCGCGCCCGATTGCCATCAGAGAGTGGGTAAGCTGGTAGCCGGCACCCTGCGGGTCTTTCCACGGGTCCAAAAATGCCACTACCCGCTGCACACGGTAGGGAGCGGCGGTAATCATCAGCACCATCCCACCCAAGACGCTGCCTACCAGGACGAAAAAATATTTCCACGGCAATCCTGCCAGAAACAGCATTCCAACGGTAATGACGGTAATGACGACAAACGAACCGAAATCCGGCTGTACCATTATCAGCACCAAACCGAACGCCACCAGCATAATCGGCAGGATGATCGCCCGGAAACGGCCGTACATTTCCAATGTTTCACGACGTGCCTGCGGATTGGTGGCGGACATAATCAGGTTTGCCGTCCCCCGCCAAATCGACTGCCAACCCAAACTTTCCATGCTGCGCAACACTTCTTCACGGCGCGTGAACAGGCTTGCCAAATAAAGGATGACCGCCAGCTTGAACAGCTCGGTCGGCTGGAAATTCAACGGACCCAAAGGTATCCAACGGGTCGCGCCATTGATTTCGCGCCCGGCAATCAATACGACTACCAGCAACAGGCCGGATAAGGCAAAAATCCACGGCACAAGCCGCCGCCATGTCCTCATCCTGCAAAGAAGCCATAAAAAACCGCTCGCTATCAGGCCGGCAACGACGAACCCCGCCTGTCTGGTCAAATAGAAAAACTGATCGCCGCCTTCCTTCGATGCCAAATACACCGAAGCCGAATAAATCATCAGCAGGCTGAACGCCGTCATCAGCACCACCATCCACAAAAGCGGTGCGTCGAATTTCCTGCCGTCGCGCACAATCTGCCTGTCGAGCAGAACGGTATGGATACCGCTCCCCACCTTTACCAATATGTCCGAAATCTTCAAAAAAACCACCTGTCATTCTGTTTGCATCTGCCGCAAAGGGCAAAAATTTCAGACGGCAGATAATGCCGTCCGAACATGCGATACATCCCCAATCAATATTCTAAATCTTTACTTGCCGCCCAACAATGACGGAGTTTGCGTTTCAGACGGCATCACAAAGCCTTGAACGCTTCGATAAACACTTCCGAACGGTGCGCGTAGCCTTTAAACATATCGAAGCTTGCGCAGGCGGGGCTGAGCAACACGATATCGCCCGCTTCGGCTTGGGCATATGCCGTCTGAACGGCTTCTTCCAAAGTGGCGCAGTCGGTCATATTCAGACCGCAGCCGTCCAAATCGCGGCGGATTTGCGGTGCATCGACGCCAATCAGGAACACGCCTTTTGCCTTGCCGGCAAGCGCGTCGCGCAGGGGCGTGAAGTTCTGCCCTTTGCCCATGCCGCCCAAAATGACGAAGAGCGGGTTTTGCAAACCGGCAATCGCGGCGGCAGTCGCGCCGACGTTCGTGCCTTTGCTGTCGTCGATGAACACCACGCCGTTTTTCTCGCCGATTTTTTCCACGCGGTGCGGCAGGCCTTGGAAGGTTTTGACGTGTTCGAGCAATGCTTCGCGCGGCAAACCGATAGCCTCACACAAAGCGACGGCTGCCATAACGTTGGCGGCGTTGTGCAAGCCTTGCAGCGGAATGTCTTGTGTGGCAATCAAATCTTCATCGCCTTGTTTCAGGTGGCCTGTCTCGCGTTCCAACCAAAAATCGGCTTCGTGTTCCAACGAAAACCATTTTACCTCGCGCCCGGCGCGTTTCATCGCGCGACAGAACGCATCGTCCGCATTCAAAACCTGCACGCCATCGCCACGGAAAATCTTGTCCTTGGTATGCGCGTAGTCGAGCAAGTCGTCGTAGCGGTCGAGATGGTCTTCGGAAATGTTCAGTACCGTCGCCGTAGTCGGGCGCAGGCTTTCGGTGTTTTCCAGTTGGAAACTGGAAAGCTCCAACACCCACACGTCCGCCTTTTTGCCTTCGCGCTGCAATTCCGCCTCCAAAACCGGCGTGCCAATATTGCCCGCGATAACGGTATCCAGCCCGCACTTAATGCAGAGATAGCCGACTAGGCTCGTTACCGTGGTTTTACCGTTGCTGCCGGTAATCGCAATCACCTTGTCGCCGCGGCGGTTCACAATGTCCGCCAGTAATTCGATGTCGCCCAACACGCGCCCGCCGTTCTGCTTGAACGCCTCGATATCCGGCTGACGCTCGCTGATGCCGGGACTGAGTGCCAGAATATCGAAACCGTTGGAGAGCGCATCTTTCAGACGGCCTGTATAAAACACCAGCCCGTCAAACATCTTACCGATTTGCGACACGCGCTCGGCTTTCAGCTCCGCATCATAAGCGGCAACCTCCGCGCCGTTTTTGCGCAAGTAGGCAATCATGGAAATACCCGTGCCGCCAAGCCCGGCGATGAGGATTTTTTTGTTTTGGAAAGTCATGTTGGTTTTGTCCTAAAACAAATCATATTGAGCAGGGGGGATGTCCGCCCCTGCCCAAGCCGCTTTCAGACGGCATCGCGAGCTGTTCAATAACCCGCCTACAGGCTTTGGTAAATGTCGCAGCCTTTTTGGTATCCGTTTTGACAAGCCTTGCCAAACCATTCTCGAGCGCGCGCATGGCTTGTGCTCACGCCTTGCCCTTTGTAATACGCCTCACCCAAATTATATGGGCATCGGCATACCCTTGTTCTGCAGCCTTGCGAAACCACTGCGCTGCCTGTGCATAGTCATAACGGGGTCGCCCAGTTTTATACATTACGCCCAAAATATTTTGGGCATAGGCATCCCCTTGTTCTGCCGCCATGCGAAACCACTCCGCTGCCTCTGCAGAGTCATAACGGACTCCTCGCCCATTGGCATACATATTGCCCAAATAATTTTGGGCATCAGCATCCCCTTGTTCTGCAGCCTTGCGAAACCACTGCACTGCCTGTGCATAGTCTTGACGGACGCCTTGCCCATTGAAATACATCAGACCCAAACTATATTGGGCATCGGCATTCCCTTGTTCTGCCGCCTGGAGAAACCACAGCTCTGCCTGTGCATAGTCTTGACGGACTCCTTGCCCTTGTGCATACATCGCACCCAAATAAAATTGAGCTCCAGCATCCCCTTGTTCTGCAGCTTGAAGCCTTTCCTGAAAATTCGGCATATTATCCGCCCACACTGCTTGGTTCAAGCCCAAGGCAATCAGGGCGGCGGCAAGCCATTTGGCTGTCTGTTTCATGGTGTTACTCCTGTTTTGGAAAGTCATTTTGGTTTTGTCCTAAAACAAATCATATTGAGCAGGAGGAATGTCTGCTCCTGCTCAAGCCGCTTTCAGACGGCATCGCGAGCTGTTCAATGACCCGCCTTCAGGCGTTGGTAATTGTCGCAGCCTTTTTGCTCTCCGTTTTGACACGCCTTGCCAAGCCATTCTTGGGCAAGGGCAAGGTCTTGACGGACTCCTTCGCCTTTGTAATACATCCAACCCAAATTATTTTGGGCTTGGGCATGCCCTTGTTCTGCAGCCTTGCGATACCACTGCGCTGCCTGTGCATAGTCTTGACGGACGCCTCGCTCATTGTCATACGCCAAACCCAAATTATATTGGGCTTCGGCATTCCCTTGTTCTGCAGCCTTGCGATACCACTGCACTGCCTGTGCATAGTCTTGACGGACTCCTCGCCCTTGTGCATACATATCGCCCAAATAACTTTGGGCTTGGGCATACCCTTGTTCTACAGCCTTGCGATACCACTGCACCGCCTGTGTATCGTCTTGACGGACGCCTCGCCCATTGTCATACATCACACCCAAATTGAATTGGGCATCGGCAAACCCTTGTTCTGCAGCCTTGCGATACCACTGCACCGCCTGTGTATCGTCTTGACGGACGCCTCGCCCATTGTCATACATCACACCCAAATTATATTGGGCTCGAGCATCCCCTTGTTCTGCCGCCTTGCGATACCACTGTGCTGCCTGTGCATAGTCTTGACGGACTCCTCGCCCTTGTACATACATATTGCCCAAATTGGATTGGGCTGCGGCATACCCTTGTTCTGCAACCTTGAGAAACCACTGCACTGCCTGTGCATCGTCTTGACGGACACCACGCCCTTCGTAATACATCACGCCCAAATCCAATTGGGCTTGAGCATTCCCTTGCTCCGCAGCTTGAAGCGTTTCCTGAAAATCCGGCATATTATCCGCCCACACCGCTTGGTTCAAGCACAAGGTAATCAGGGCGGCTGCAAGCCATTTGGCTGTCTGTTTCATGGTTTCTCTCCTATAGTGGATTAAATTTAAACCAGTACGGCGTTGCCTCGCCTTGCCGTACTATCTGTACTGTCTGCGGCTTCGTCGCCTTGTCCTGATTTAAATTTAATCCACTATATTTCGGTGAGGGGCGGTTTTTCAGCCGCCGTTAACGATAGGGCGGGGCGAATTGCCGCCGCAGGTTTATTGCGCGTTCAAATGCCGTCTGAAAGATGTTCAGACGGCATAGGTTCAGCGGATTTTGAGGGTACTCAAACCGATCAGCACCAAGACGATGGTAATAATCCAAAAGCGGACGACGACTTGGGTTTCTTTCCAGCCTTTTTGTTCGTAATGGTGATGAATCGGCGCCATCAGGAAGATGCGTTTTTTGGTTTTCTTGTACCAGCCGACCTGAAGCATAACGGATACGGCTTCTACGACGAACAGACCACCCATAATCACTAAAACAAACTCTTGGCGGACGATGACGGCAACGGTACCGAGCGCCGCGCCCAATGCCAGCGCACCGACATCGCCCATAAAGACTTGCGCGGGATAGGCGTTGAACCACAAAAATCCGAGGCACGCGCCGCACATGGCGGTGCAGAATATAGCGACTTCGTTCGCACCGGCGACATAGGGAAGCTGGAGGTATTGGGAAAATTGGTAGTGTCCGCTGACGTAGGCGAAAATGGCGAGCCCGGCGGCAACGAGGACGACAGGGAAGGCGGCAAGGCCGTCCAAGCCGTCGGTGAGGTTGACGGCGTTGGATGTGCCGACGATGGTCAGGTAAGACAACACCAAAAAGCCGACCACGCCCAGCGGCAGGGCAATTTGTTTGAAGAACGGGACAATCAAAATATTGTTGGCGGAATTGGCGGCAAGGTAAAACAATGCCAAACCGGCGATAATGGCAACACTCGACTGCCACACCATTTTGAATTTGGCGGACACGCCGTTGGGGTCTTTATAGACGACTTTGCGCCAGTCGTCGTAAAAACCGAGTGCGCCGGTGGCAAGCAATACGCCCAAGAGAATCCAGATATACGGGTTCGCCCAGTTGCCCCACAACAGGGTGGACACGGTAATGGCGGTCAAAATCAGCGAACCGCCCATGGTCGGCGTGCCGTTTTTGACGAGGTGGGTTTGCGGGCCGTCGGTACGCACTGCCTGCCCGCATTTGAGCGCGGTCAGCCTGCGTATCGTCCACGGGCCGAACATCAGGGAAAACGCTAAGGCGGTCAACGCCGCCATGACGGCGCGGAATGTGGTGTATTGAAAAATATTCAGGCCGGTTAACCAGTTGCTGAAATGTGCGAGCCATAAAAACATGGGGCTTCCTTTTTTTGTTTTTGTCGTTACATGGGCTTGCGCCCGTTTGAGGTTGGCTTGCCGCCCGGCAAGGTTTCGGACGGTTTTTGCGGATTAACGTGCAGGGACTTTCTCAATCACGCAAATCGGGTAGCTCCCCGGATTTTTACCGCCGCCCAAGTCTAAACATAAATCTTCATAAAGATACGCCTGCGTCCGCATTCCGGCATAAAACGCGCCGACCAGTGCGGCAATCAGCAATAAGGCTTTGAAAAAACGTCGGCTTTTCATTTTCACTTATCCTCCAATGCCTCGGCCACTTCTTCCATCTTCATAAAGCGCGAACCTTTCACCAATACGGTGGCGCGTTCGGGCAAATCGTGGCTCAACACTTGAATCAACGGGTCTTTAGCGGCGAACCACAAACCGTCCGCGCCAAATTTTTCCGCCGCTTCGACGCTGTTGTCACCGACAAAATAAGCCGCTTCGATGCCTTGGTCGCGGGCATACGCGCCAACTTCGGCGTGCATGGCGGCGGCTTCGTCCTCGCCCAGTTCGCCCATATCACCCATTACGAAAATACGCGGCGCAGGCATACGCGCCAACACGTCAATCGCGGCTTTCATGCTGTCGGGATTCGCGTTGTAGGTATCGTCAATCAGGGTCGCGCCTTTGATACCGGATTTGACGTTCAGACGGCCTTTGATGTTGCTGAAGCCTTGCAAACCTTCCGCCACATCGTCCAAACTCAAACCCGCAGCCAAAGCCAGCGCGGCGGCAGCGGCGGCGTTGTGGACATTGTGGCGGCCGGGAACAGGCAGCACCACGGCGGCGCGCTCATCGCCGCACACCAAATCAAATTCGCACGACAAAGGTTTCAGCACGATATTTTCCGCGTGGACATCGCCGCTATCGACGCCGAAAGTGCGCGTATTCAAATTAAGCGTTGCCGTTTTGAAGACAGCCATATTGGCATCTTCTTGAGGAATCAGTGCCATGCCGTCTGAACATAAGCCTTGATAAATCTCGCTTTTCGCTTTGGCAATATCGCCCACTCCGTCGAAACCGCAACCGACATGGGCGCGCATGGCGTTGTTGACCAATGCGGCATCAGGTTTGGCAATTTGCGTTAAAACCGCCAGTTCGCCAAAATGGTTCATGCCCATTTCAATCACGGCATAGCGGTGTTTTTCGTTTAATTTCAACAAAGTCAGCGGCAATCCGATATGGTTGTTGAAATTGCCCGCCGTCGCCAACACGGCATCATCGCCGAAACGGCGGCGCAATACCGAAGCCAGCATCTCCTTCACCGTCGTCTTGCCGACCGAACCGGTAATGCCGAACACAAACGGATTCACATTTTCACGCCACGCCTTCGCCAGTGTTTGCAATGCGGCAAGCGTGTCATCAACTTTCAACGCGCCATCCATTACAGCACAATCTTCGCGCGAAACCACAACCGCTGCCGCACCTGCGGCCAATACGTCTTCAACAAAATCATGCGCATCAAACCGTTCGCCCGCCAATGCGAAAAACACATCGCCTTCCCGAATATCGCGGCTATCGGTTACGATGCGCGACACGGGTTTGTTTTCAGACGGCATCGGAAGCTTGAGGGCTTGGCAGATGAAATTTAAATCTAGTGGTTTCATGATTTCTTCCGTTTGTTTTTTCAGACGGCCTCACATAACCATCTGTAAATGTTTCATCATAGATTTAGGTGTAACAAAAGTTAAACCGTACATACTGCCCAATGCCGCCGCCTGATTTTCCTCTAAATCAGCAGCCAGTATCACAAAGCGTTCGTCCGGCAAATTCAACCGTTTTTTCAAACGTACATATTTTTCAATGTCCCGTCTGAATTCCCCTGATTTACATTCCACCACAACCGGCTCTTTACCCATCGGTAAAAATACGACATCCAACTCCTGTTTATCTTCATTGCCGAATTCGATTTTCACATTTCTAGCGCAAGAAAAAGCATAATCCTTGCCTTTTTGTTTTGCTTCTTCAAGCATTTTGCCCAAGGCAAACCATTCAAGCCAACCGCCGCAAAAAAAGTGTTTGATGGCAGTGGCACGTTGCAGGTTCAAGCGGACAATTTTTTCCTGTTTCTGATAAAAATACTTAGAAAACAAAGTATGGCTATAAAATTGCCGGCATAGGTTATTCATTGTCTGCCCGTCTTTTTGAGACATTTTGCCGATATCCAAACTAATGCTTGTGTGGTTGTGGCCGTATGCCCGAATAATCTGGCCCAACATATTTTTAGTAATCTGATAATTACCGCCCAATTTAGCGGCAGCCTCATCAAAAAAACCGCTCATATTGACCGCCTGTAAGTTAAACATCGGCACAATATTGGCCCGGGCAAACCATTGGCGTATCGGTTCATGCTGTTTTTCAGTAGCCAAAATGTCGGTTTCCGATAAATTAACGCCTGTCAGCAGATTATAATTTTGGTTTTCCGAACCGGTATCTTGTTGTGCATTTTCCTCACCGCCGTCTTCCTGTTGCTTCAAAGCCTGCAATTCCCGGTTTACCGAGAAATAACGTTCCAACAATTTACTGACAAAAAATAAAGTGTCGTAAACCTTAACCGGAGCCGTGCATTTTGGACAGGCAATTTCACTCATTCCGGATTCGTAGTAATGCTCATTCATGCAACCGCATTTATTGCAACGGTAAATACCCATTCTTTTTCCTTAGATTCGGATTATATAAATCAAGATTCATAATGTTTCAGACGGTCTTTCATCTCCACCCCGCCAACACTTTTTCCGCAATTTCAAAATCGGAAAAATGGTGCTTCACGCCTTGTACATCCTGATAGTTCTCATGCCCTTTGCCGGCAATCAGGATGATGTCGTTTGCGGCGGCGCGTTCGACCGCATAACGGATGGCGGCGGCGCGGTCGGCTTCGACGCGTTCAGGATTAGGTACGGCAGGCAAAATATCGTTGATGATGTCTTGTGGATTTTCCAAGCGTGGGTTATCGCTGGTAACCACTACTTTATCGGCACCCTGAACGGCTGCCGCGCCCATCAATGGGCGTTTGCCGCGATCTCGATTGCCGCCGCAGCCGAAGACGCACCATAAGGCCGCGTCCTGCGGTTTGATTTCCTGCAAAGTGGAGAGTGCTTTTTCCAGTGCATCGGGTGTGTGAGCATAATCGACAACGACCAAAGGTTTGCCGCTGTTCATAATGCAATCCATACGGCCTGAGGCGGGACGGATTTTTGCCAGCACTTCCAAAACGTTATTGAGTGGATAACCGTTGGCACACAGCAAAGCAACGCAGGCGGCGAGGTTTTGTGCGTTGAACCGTCCGAGCAGGCGCGTGCGGCATTTCCCTTCACCCCACGGTGTTTGGAATACGGCTTCCATGCCGTCTGAAGAAGCAGTGAAATGAACAATGCGGATGTCGGCGTGTTCGCTGAAGCCGTAACTGTAAACGGCCAAATCGGGGCAGTCTTTTTTCAGACGGCCTGCGAGTTCCGCGCCGTATCCGTCATCGGTATTGATAACGGCGTGTTTCAAGCCGTGCCAGTAAAACAGGCGCGACTTGATAGCGCCATAAGCTTCCATCGTGCCGTGGTAGTCGAGGTGGTCTCGGGTGAGATTGGTGAAGATTGCGCTGCAAAACGGCACGCCGTTGACGCGCGATTGGTCAAGACCGTGGCTGGAGACTTCCATCGCGGCGGCTGTTGCACCTTGCCGGCGGAAACGGTAGAGCAGGGTTTGGACATCGACGGGGGCGGGGGTGGTGTGCGTGGTTTCTTCCAATGCACCCCAAAAGCCGTTGCCGACCGTGCCGATAATGGCGGTTTTTTCGCCCAACAAATCGGCGGCTTGTGCCAGCCATTGTGTGATGGAGGTTTTGCCGTTAGTGCCGGTTACGCCCCAGACTTTGAGGCCGTCTGAAACATTACCGTAAACTTGCGCCGCCAACATACCGGCTCGGTGTTTCAAATCTTTAATGCCTTGATTGGGGACTTTCCATTCGGGATTCCACGCAAATTTGCCGTCGTCGTCCCAAAAAACAAAAGCCGCGCCGTTGGCAACGGCGGCGGGGATATAACTGCGACCGTCGGCATATTCGCCCTGACAGGCAACGAAAATATCGCCTTGTTTGATTTGGCGGCTGTCTGAATGCAACAAACGCCCTGCCGCGTTTGCACACGACAGGGTCGGGATGCCGGTTTCAGCCAAAGGGGTTAACTTGCTGAACATAAAACAATCTCGCTGATACTCGGATTAAGACGGTGTTTTGACGGCTGCGGCGGTCAGGGGCTTGGTCGGGGAAACGCCCAAGATGTTCAGGCTGCCGCCCATAATTTTTTTGAAGGGCGGCCCTGCCACTACGCCGCCGTAATAGCCGTTGGCAGTCGGTTCGTCGATGGTTACCGCCACAATCACACGGGGATTTTTGGCGGGGGCAAAACCGATAAAGGTAGCGACGTGTTTGTTGTCGGCATAACGCCCGTTGACGAACTTGCGCGCCGTGCCGGTTTTCGCGCCGACATCGAAACCGTCAACCGCACCCGCCGTACCGGTGCCGCCCGGCTCGGTTACGGAAACCATCAGATTGCGTACCTCGCGCGCGGTCGATTCTTTGAATATGCGTTTGCCTTGCGGCGCAACCGCCTGTTTTTCAAAGCTGACCGGCAGCAAAACGCCGTCGTGCGTCAGTGCGGTATAGGCGCGCGCCAATTGCAGCAGGCTCAATTGCAGGCCGTAACCGAAAGACATCGTCGCCTGTTCGATAGGCCGCCACCTGCGCCAATTTCTCAACAAACCTGCAGTTTCGCCCGGAAAGCCCGAGTGCATACGCACACCGATACCCAATTCATGATAGAAGTCATACATTTCTTCGGCACCGAAACGCGCAGACAGTTTGCTTGTGCCGACGTTGGACGATTTCTGCATGATGCCGCGCACATCCAAAGAGGGGTAAACGTGGGTATCGCGCACGGGAGACGGTCCGATTTTATAAGGCTGCGTATTCAGCCGTTCGTTCAAATCGGTTTTGCCCGCATCCAATGCCTTCGCAATCACAAACGGTTTGATTGCCGAACCGGGTTCGATCATATCGGTTACTGCACGGTTGCGCCGCTGTTCGCTGTCTGCATGGCCGGGCCTGTTGGGATCGTAGGCGGGCGTATTGGCCAAGGCGAGGATTTCCCCCGTGCGGGCATCCAAAACCACCACCGTTCCGGCTTTTGCCTGATGGTATTCGACCGCCTTGTTCAACTCTTCATAGGCCAAGGTCTGAATCCTCTGATCGAGGGAAAGGATGATGTCTTTGCCGTTTTGCGGGGCTTTATTGCGCGGGGAGTCCAAGCTGTCCACAATATTGCCCTGCCGGTCCCGCAAAACGACTTCCGCGCCGTCTTCGCCATGCAGGCTGTCTTCAAGCGAAAGTTCCAAACCTTCCTGACCTTTGCCGTCAATATCGGTAAATCCGATGACGTGTGCAAACAGGTTGCCCATCGGGTAATGGCGTTTTAATTCTTTTTCAAATACAAAGTTTTCCAAACCCAAGGCTTTGACCTCTTCGGCAACCTTGGGATCGAGCTGCCGCTTGATCCAAATAAACGACTTGCCTTTCTGTTCGAGTTTGTTCCTCAAAACATCAACCGGCACATCGACAAGCTCGGACAGACGTTCCAATTGGGCGGCAGACGGCATTTCCTTTATATCTTTAGGCACGGCAAACAGGGACTCCGTCGGCGCGCTCAACGCCAAAACCGCACCGTTCCGGTCCGAAACCGTACCGCGTGTAGCCGGCAATGTTTGAGTCCGCACAATCCGGTTGTCGCCCTGTTCTTTCAAAAATTTATACGTTACCGTCTGCAGATACAGTCCGCGGGCAATCAGACCGGCAAACAAGACCGCCATTGCCATCAGGACGAAGCTGATCCGTCCGTTACTGGTCATCGGCTTTTTGGCCTGCTCTTCTTTGGGCAGCATCCGGGGCTTATATTCGCTCTTAATCAACATTTTTACTTCTCGTTATTATTATCCTGACGCAGGAATCCGATTCCGGCACACAGGCTGCTTCTATCTTTGATGTTCCACCATAAAGGTATTGCCCGAAACCGGCGGATGGAGGTTTTGTTTTTCTGCCGCCGCCCTGATCGCTTCGTGGTTCGCCAAACGCGCCTGTTCGAGCCTCAGTTGCGCATAGTTCTGTTCCAAGGCGATTTCCTGTTTTTTCGCCTTGTCCAAAGCTGTGAAGTTGAGCCTGTACTGGTTTTGCTGCATCACAACGGAAAAAGCGGAAACGCACACCGCAAGCAGCAGAAGGAAATTCAATTTGTTCATTGCCGTTCAGACGTTTTTCTCTGTTATTGTTCCGGTATCGGACCGGCAGTCCGCTCCGCCACACGCAAAACCGCACTTCTCGCCCTCGGATTGGCGGCAATTTCCGCCTCACCCGGCTTTAATGCCCTGCCCACGATTTTCAGGGGCGGCTCGGGCAAATCCGCTTCCCTGACCGCCGCCCAGCGCGGCAGGGGCGCGTGTTGCGAATATTTTTTGACAAACTGCTTCACAATGCGGTCTTCCAACGAATGGAAAGCAATGACCGCCAAACGCCCGCCCTCTTTCAGACGGCACATGACCTGCGGCAATACCGCCCCTACTTCTTCAAGCTCGCGGTTAATAAAGATGCGGACCGCCTGGAAGGTGCGCGTCGCAGGATCCTGCCCCCGCTCGCGAGTACGGACGTTTTGTGCCACGATCTGCGCCAGCTTGCGGGTTGTATCGATTGGACTTTCCGCCCGTTGCGCAACAATGGCGCGCGCAATCTGGCGGCTAAACCGCTCTTCACCATAATTCTTGATTACCTCGTGCAAATCCTGTTCCGACGCAACCGCTATCCACTCTGCGGCAGACATACCGCGCGTCGTATCCATACGCATATCCAAAGGGGCATCGAAACGGAAGCTGAAACCGCGGCTGCCGTCATCGATTTGCGGAGACGAAATCCCCAAATCAAACAGCGCACCGTCCACCTTGCCGATACCCAAACCGTCCAATGCCGTCTGAAACGAAGCAAAACCGCCATGCACGACACCGACCCGTTTGTCCGAACGCGCCAGCTCTTCTGCCACAGCAATCGCCTGCGGGTCTTTGTCGAAAACAATCAACCGCCCCGCATCGCCCAAACGCGACAAAATCAGCCGGGAATGCCCTCCCCTGCCGAACGTACCGTCCACATAGACACCGTCTTCGCGCACGGCAAGCGCATCCACCGCCTCATTCAGCAAGACCGTGATATGCCGGTAACTTTCTGCTCCACTCACAATTGCAAATCCGTCTGACTCAACTGGAAGGCAAGTTCGTCAGGATCGTCATCCAAAGCCTGAACCATCTCAGCCTCCCACTGCTCGCGACCCCAGAGCTCCAAACGGTTGGCACGGCCGACCAAAACGACTTCACGGTCGAAATCCACCCTTTTCCTCAGTCCGGCAGGAACCAGCACCCTGCCGGCGCTGTCCCATTCCAAAATTTCCGCGTTATGCAGCAAAAGATTTTGAAACCGCCGCAAAACAGGGTTATCCGCCACTTTTAAGTTTAAAAGTTGCGCCGCAACCTTTTCCCACTCCGCAACAGGGTACATCAACAGCTTATGTTTCGACTCGAGCGTTACCACTACGGCAGGCGTATAGAGGCGCGACAGAATGTCGCGGAATTTGGCAGGAACAGCCAACCGCCCTTTACTGTCGATGCTTAATTCGTGTGCGCCGCCGAACATGACATGTCCCAAGCCGAAATCAAAATCACAAGGGTAAAAGAGACACTTTGCCCCACAATTCCCCACCAATCGACACTATAAGAAATTTTAAACACTCGGTCAAATACGGACGGAAAATTTCATTAATATATCAAGTTTTTTAAATTCCTTTAAAAACAACAAAATAGAAAAATCCAATTGCAGGCAGCCAACCGTAAGGCATAGTAATAAAGGTAAATAATTACCATATATGCTATTTATTTTAAATAAAAAGCAATATATAGCATTAAAATAAAGCCATGACAGCATCTATACCAACGTGTAATATGTCGGGAAATCCAATAAATTTACACAAGATAACATTTATCATGCCCCTCCCCCTCCCCTCCCCTGAAGCACGGCAATCCTCGCTCAAGCTGCAAACCCTCATTGCCGAAGAAATCGGCAAACACGGCAATTGGATTCCATTTTCACGTTTTATGGAATTGGTTTTATACGCTCCGCAATACGGCTACTACACCGGCGGCAGCCATAAAATCGGCAATAACGGGGATTTTATTACCGCACCGGCACTCACCCCTCTGTTTGCACAGACACTGGCACGCCAACTTCAAGAACTCCTGCCCCAAACGGCAGGCAATATCTATGAATTCGGCGCGGGAACCGGACAGCTTGCCGCCGATTTGTTGGGCAGCATTTCAGACGGCATCGACTGTTACTATATTATTGAAATATCGCCGGAGCTGGCCGCGCGTCAGAAAAACCTGATTCAGACCCGCGCACCGGAAGCATCTCAAAAAGTTGTCCACTTGACCGCACTTCCCGAAGCGTTTGACGGAATCGTCATCGGCAACGAAGTGCTCGATGCCATGCCTGTCGAAATCGTCCGTAAAAATGAAGGCGGATTATTCGAGCACATCGGCGTTTGCACGGATAACGGCCGTTTCGCCTATTCTGCAAGACCCTTGCACGCCCCGTCGCTTTCCGCCTCTGCTTCCCTTTATTTCCCTCAAACGGATTCCCCCTACACCAGCGAACTGCACCCGCAACAATATGCCTTTATCCGCACCCTTGCCTCAAGACTCGAACACGGCTGCATGATATTCATCGACTACGGTTTTGATGCAGCGCAGTATTACCACCCTCAACGCAATCAAGGTACTCTGATCGGACACTACCGACATCACGTTATCCACAATCCTTTTGACTTCATCGGATTGGCCGACCTGACCGCACATGTCAACTTTACCGACATTGCACAAGCAGGGACGGATGCCGGATTAGATTTGATAGGTTACCTTCCCCAATCCCATTTCTTATTGAACCTGGGCATTACCGAGCTATTGGCACAGACGGGGAAAACGGATTCGGCAGCCTATATCCGTGAAGCCGCCGCTGTTCAAAAACTAATCGATCAACATGAAATGGGAGAATTGTTTAAAGTCATCGCATTCGGTAAAAATATCAATATTGATTGGACAGGATTTTGTTTTGGCGACATCTGCCACAAACTCTAATCCTTATGCCGTCTGAATCCGCTTCAGACGGCATAAACTTTTTAACATTTAAAAACAGGAAACTAATTCAAAATTAAAAAATACGGCTTGTCAAAAAAACAAAAAAACATATAATAGCGACTTCACGAAACGGCGAATTAGCTCAGTCGGTTAGAGCAGAGGAATCATAATCCTTGTGTCCGGGGTTCGAGTCCCTGATTCGCCACCAGATTTTCGGGGGTATAGCTCAGTTGGTAGAGCGCTTGCATGGCATGCAAGAGGTCAGCGGTTCGATCCCGCTTACCTCCACCAGATAAAAAAGCACAGACCGTAAAAAGGTATGTGCTTTTTTATTGCCTGATTGCCGGAAAATAAAGAACAAACCACTGACTTCAAAACAGGCAATCAACTTTAAACCTATTGCCCCGCCTGTCCTGATTTTATCAGCCCGCCAGACAAACCCGACCCGAATAATGTCTTCAGGTCGGGTTTATGGTTTCATTCCCAACTTATCCAGCCCGACAACCACAATATTATGATGACGATGCCGAAAACAATGCGGTAATAGGCAAACGGGATATAGTTTTTCTTGGAAACAAACTTCAGCAGTGCTTTGACCGCTACTAAACCGGAAACAAAAGCGGCAATAAAGCCTATCAGAATCAAACCGACATCATGCAGGGTGAAAAACCGGTAATGTTTCAGGACATCATAAGCCGTTGCTGCAACCATCATCGGAACGGCCAAGAAAAATGAAAACTCCGTTGCCGTTTTCCGCTCGATTCCCCAAAGCATCCCGCCCATAATCGTACTACCCGAACGGGACGTACCCGGAACCAGTGCAAACACTTGGGCAACGCCGATCATCAACGCATCAATCGGACGCAATGCATCAACATCGGCAATTTTAGGCTCTGCTCGGCTTTGGCGTTTCTCCACCCACAAAATAAAAAAACCGCCCAAAACCAGCATGACTGCAACACTCAAGGGGTTAAACAGATACTCTTTGATTTGTTTGCCGAACAACAGCCCCATCACGGCGGCAGGTATAAAAGCAATGGCAAGATTGAGGACGAAACGGTTGGCTTTCCGGTCTTTTCCTAAGCCGTGCAACACATTGCTGAAACGCTGCCGGTATTCAAACACTACTGCCAAAACTGCACCGAGCTGGATGGCAATTTCAAAAACCTTGTGATTGCTGTGAAAATCAATCAGATTGCCGAACACAATCAAATGTCCGGTGCTGGAAATCGGTAAAAATTCGGTAAAACCTTCTACCAAGCCCATCATCAGGGCTTTCAGGACAATCAGAAAATCCATTGCTTGCGCTTCTTTCGGATACGGGAGTTCGGCTATTTCTGTACAGCAGGGGGCTGACGCTTGCGTTCTTCCCTGACTTTGGCAACCAATTCTTTAATCGTATGAACACCGCCGTCAAAGCCATTATTGAAGATAACGCGGTATTTTCCGCCGACAATAACGGTCGGCGTGCTGTCAATACCGTATTGTTCCGTCAGTTTCTGCATTTTTAATGCGGCGGCGGCGGCATCGGGAGAATCATAGGCGCGCATCAGTTTTTTGCCGTCAAACTGCTTTTGGGACAAAGCCCATTTTCCGGCAACCGACCTGTTTTCCAAGCGGATTTTTTGTTCGTAAACTGCTTTAAACACGGCAGGGTTTGCCTGATATTTCAAACCTGACAAATTGACGGCGGCCGCCATCCTGGCCAGACCGAGCATTTCAGGCTGCCAGACCACGTGCTCCGTCCTCAAATAGGCATCAGACGGCAATGCCTTGCCCAGTTTCAATAACAAAGGATCGAAATGATGACAATGTACGCAGAAATAGCCGAAAAATTCCAAAACCTCAATTTTGCCCGACTGTTCTTGAGGAATGGGTTTATCCAACACAAGATAGTCTTCCCCTTCCATCAGGGCATATGCCTGCGCGGACAACACTGCCGACAGCAGCAGCGGCAACAGATGTTTGAGCTTCATAATTATTTGCCTTCAATCGCACGGATCAGGCTGGCGACCCCGTGCTTTTTCAACTCGTCCTGCATTTTTTTCACCGCATCGGCAGACATATTGCCGCTTTGCACGCGGTAAAGCGTTTTACTTCCTGCCTGATAGCCGACCACCTTGGAAGATATGCCCAAGATTGCCAGTTTGGCACGCTGCCCTTCCGCGCTCCGGCGGTCGGCATACGCACCCATTTGCAGATAATGCGTTGCTTCCGCCTTGTCGGACGTTTTCATTTTCTGCACTTCTTTGGCGGCGGCACTGCGCGCTTTTTCGATGCTGCCGCTGTTGAGGATTTGTTCCGGGGTCGGTTTGGGTGCAACTTTTTCCTTCGCCGCCTTTTTCTCTTCTTTTGAAGCTTTTTTCTCTGTTTCTTTAGACGGTTTTACCGCTTGTTTTTTAACCGTTTCGGCATCTTTTTTCTGCGCTTTTTCCCTGACGGTTTGTTCACGCTCTTCCGTCAATGCTTTCTTGCGCACTGCCTGTCCGTCCGGCTCTTCCCGTTCCGGCTCGCCCGCCTTTTCTTCAACCTCGTCGGCTTTATCGGCAACGGGCTGCTTGTCGGCAGCTTTTTCCGCATCCGACTGCTCTGCCTCTGTCGCAGCATCCGGTTCGGACAAGGCGTTTTGATCGGCCGGTTCAGATTGGATGTCTTCCTTAGGCTGGTTTTTCGGTTTCAGGATTTCCGTTTCTGCAGGCTGCTTCGACGAAGCCGGGATTTTGAACGCATTTTGACCGCTCTGGTTCAGATAAAACAAAATACCGGCAATAATGACCGTCGCCAGTATCAGACCGAAGAAAAAACCGGACAGACCTTTTCCGGATTGGGAAAATTTGTGCATAAACATACCTTAATGTGTTTCAGACGGCATTGACGCCGTTTGCTTACGGGCGGATATTCTAACAATATCGCCATCTTTGGGCAAAACCTGCTTCCATTCCCGTTCCTATAAAGCGCGGCGGAAACCTATGGCTTTCATGACGTGGCTTCTGCCGACTTCTTCATCGCCCGCCAAATCCGCCAATGTACGTGCCACGCGCATAATGCGGTGGAAACTGCGGGCGGAAAGAGACAATTTTTCCAGCAGGCCGCCCAAGGCTTCCTGCGCTTCTTTTTGAATGCGGGCTTGGAAATCGAGTTCGCTGACGCTCAAAGCGGCGTTGACTTTGCCCTGCCGTGCGTATTGTTTGTCGCGGGCGGCGATCACGCGCGCCAACACGACGGCGCTGCTTTCCCCTACTTCCTGCTGCATCAGTTCGGCGGCGGACAGGCTGGGGACTTCGATGGTCAAATCGATGCGGTCGAGCAGCGGACCGGAAATCTTGCTGCGGTAACGCGCGACGCTTTCGGGCGTGCAGCGGCAGGGTTTGACAGGATGCCCGAGATAACCGCACGGACAAGGGTTCATGGCGGCGACGAGTTGGAATTTGGCAGGATAGACGGCTTGGCGCGCCGCGCGGGAAATGTGGATTTCGCCGTTTTCCAACGGTTCGCGCAAAACTTCTAAAACTTTGCGGTCGAACTCGGGCAATTCGTCCAAAAACAATACGCCGTGATGCGCCAATGAAATCTCGCCCGGACGCGGGTCGGAACCGCCGCCGACCATAGCCGCCGCGCTGGCACTGTGATGCGGACTGCGAAAAGGACGGTTGCTGTCGAGTTGTTGCTGGTGGTTGGGCAGGAGCGAACGCAATGCCCAAACTTCGACCAATTCGTCTTCGGTCAGCGGCGGCAGGATGCCGGGCAGCCGTTGGGAGAGCATAGACTTGCCCGTTCCCGGCGGACCTATCATCAAGAGACTGTGTCCGCCTGCGGCAGCGATTTCCAAAGCAAGACGGGCAGTGTGCTGACCTTTCACATCGCACAAATCAGGTTGTCCGCCATGTTCAAACGGCATCTGAGGAACTTGGCATTCGGTTTGCGCCAAAGGTTCGATGCCGTTCAAATGGGCGGCGACTTCACCCAAAGAGCGCGCGCCGTAAACGGTAATGCCGCGCATCACGGCGGCTTGTCCTGCGTTTTCTTCAGGCAAAACAAATGCACGTTTTGCCTGCATACCCTGCCACGCCATCGCCAACGCGCCGCGCACGGGGCGCAACAGCCCCGACAGTGCCAATTCCCCCGCAAACTCGTATTCCGCCAGCTTTTCGGGTGCAACCTGCCCCGATGCGGCAAGGATGCCGATTGCAATCGGCAAATCGAAACGCCCCGACTCTTTGGGCAGGTCGGCAGGGGCGAGGTTGACGGTGATTTTTTTGGCGGGGAATTCAAAACCGCTTTGGATAATGGCGGCGCGGACGCGGTCGCGGCTTTCCTTTACTTCGGTATCGGGCAGTCCGACGATGTTGAAATGCGGCAGGCCGTTGGCAAGGTGGGCTTCCACTTCGACCAACGGCGCATTCATGCCGCTCAAGGCGCGGCTGTAAACCAAGGCAAGCGACATGTTTCAGACGGCCTTATTCGACAGCTTCGGTTTGTTGTTTGACTTCTGCAACAGCTTCTTCGGCAGCGGCTTCAGCCGCTTCCAATGCTGCCCGTTCGGGATTTTGCGCGGCTTCGAGTTTCGCCAGACGCGCTTCCAAAGCCGCCAGTTTGGTACGGGTTTTAATCAAAACCTGCTGCTGGATGTCGAATTCTTCGCGCGTAACCAAATCCATACGGTTGAACGCGCTGCCCAGCATCGCCTTAATATTTTTTTCCACATCTTTGGCAGGGCTGTTGGCGATGGTTTCGCTGATTTTCGAGCCGACTTCTTCAAAAAGCTGCTTGCCGAACATAATCTGTATCCTTCCTGAACATATCAAATTCAAGCGGCTATTGTATAAGGAAAAATGCCGTCTGAAAACGGGCGGCCGGCCATCTGCACAAAATGTTCCGCCCCCACTTCCGTTGCTAAACTACACTTCAAAACATAAGCAGGCGGAAAGCCGGTTTCACAACACCATCCCTTTTCAATTACAAACAACTACAAAATAATATCTTGTTTTAGATAGATTTTATGTTAACAATCTGCTTTTCTCCGCCTTTTTTCGACGGCAAGTGCTTTGCAAACAAAAGAATTTGGGTTATGCTGAACCAAATTATTTACAATTTCATGTGATTTCATTACATATCTTATTGTGATTGAAGATAATTTATCCGAATCCCCTTTCGGGTGTCCGGATTTTCAGTTGTACTTTTATTAGAAAAACATTTCAGGCGCAAGTTGCTTGCAATTTCAAAGCCTGTAATTCTGAAGTTTTAGACGAGGAATAGCACATGAATCCCATGTACATCACTTTTGCAATCTATCTGGTTGCAGTCCTTCTCATCGGGCTTGCCGCTTATTTTTCCACGCGCAATTTCGACGATTATATTTTGGGCGGGCGCAGCCTGGGCCCGTTTGTTACGGCGATGTCGGCGGGCGCGTCCGATATGTCCGGCTGGCTTTTGATGGGGCTGCCGGGCGCGATTTACCTGAGCGGTTTGAACGAAGCCTGGATTGCCATCGGCCTCTTGGTCGGCGCGTATTTCAACTGGCTCTTGGTGGCGGGCCGCCTGCGCGTGCATACCGAATACGCCAACAATGCGCTGACGCTGCCGGATTATTTCTTCCACCGCTTCGGCGCGGGCGGACACTTGATGAAAGTGGTTTCCGCACTGATTATCCTGTTCTTCTTCACGATTTATTGCGCCTCGGGCATTGTGGCGGGCGCAACCCTGTTCCAAAGCCTGTTTGAAGGTATGACTTACAATCAGGCAATGTGGCTGGGCGCGGGCGCGACCATCGCCTATACCTTCTTGGGCGGCTTCTTGGCGGTCAGCTGGACGGATACGTTGCAGGCATCTTTGATGATTTTCGCCCTGATTTTAACGCCAGTGATGGTCTATCTGGGCTTGGGCGGCGCGGAACAGATGTCTGCCGCGATTCAAAGCGTCGCCGCAGGCACGGGCAAAGAATACGGCAGCCTGTTTGCCGGTACGACCGTCATCGGCATCATTTCTACCGCCGCATGGGGCTTGGGCTATTTCGGACAGCCGCACATTTTGGCGCGCTTTATGGCCGCCGAAAGCGCGAAATCGCTGGTATCCGCACGCCGCATCGGTATGACTTGGATGGCGTTGTGCCTTGCGGGCGCGGTAGCGGTCGGTTATTTCGGCATTGCGTATTTCGGTGCAAATCCCGACAAAGTTTCTTCTATGAGCGGCAACCACGAACGCATCTTCATCGCGCTTTCCACCCTGCTGTTCAACCCTTGGATCGCCGGTATTATTTTGAGCGCGATTTTGGCGGCGGTGATGTCCACCCTGTCCTGCCAGCTTTTGGTTTGCTCCAGCGCGATTACCGAAGACTTCTACAAAGGCTTTTTGCGTAAAAACGCGCAACAGTCGGAACTGGTATGGGTCGGCCGCCTGATGGTCTTGGCGATTGCCGTGATTTCCATCCTGATTGCTTCCGATCCGAACAGCAAAGTATTGGGACTGGTGTCTTACGCGTGGGCAGGTTTCGGTGCGGCGTTCGGCCCGATTGTGATTCTGTCCGTATTGTGGAAACGCATCACTGCCTACGGCGCGTTGTCAGGTATGGTTGTAGGTGCGTTAACCGTTGTTGTGTGGGCGGAATGGGTAAAAAAACCGGCTCAAGCGGCAGGCGAAAGCGGCTTGTTGACGATGTACGAAATCGTGCCGGGCTTTATTGTTTGCTTGATCGTTGCCGTGTTGGTTTCCCTGTTCAACAAAGAACCTTCGCGCGAAATCCAAGAACGCTTTGAAAAAGCCGACGCAGATTACCGCGCCGCCCGATAAACCCCTTTCAGACGGCACGGCATCCCGGTTCGTGCCGTCTGAACCCGTTTCCGGGTCAAACACAAATAAACCTTGCCCGCATACAGGCCTTATTTGTGTTTTACCCGTTTCATTTTCAAAGAAACGGAAGCACCTACCCTGCCCGCATTTGAAGCCTTGTATTTCATCTGCGGATTTATTACGATATTACCGTATTCAGGCCGCACCGATGCCGTCTGAACCCCCCGAAAAACTTTGGAGAATCCAAAAAATGTTTCATTTTGCATTTCCGGCACAAACTGCCCTGCGCCAAGCGATAACCGATGCCTACCGCCGTAATGAAATCGAAGCCGTACAGGATATGTTGCAACGTGCACAGATGAGCGACGAAGAGCGCAACGCTGCCTCCGAACTTGCCCGCCGTTTGGTTACCCAAGTCCGCGCCGGCCGCACCAAAGCCGGCGGCGTGGATGCGCTGATGCACGAGTTTTCACTCTCCAGCGAAGAAGGCATCGCGCTGATGTGTCTGGCAGAAGCCCTGCTGCGTATCCCCGACAACGCCACGCGCGACCGCCTGATTGCCGACAAGATTTCAGACGGCAACTGGAAAAGCCATTTGAACAACAGCCCTTCCCTCTTCGTCAACGCCGCCGCCTGGGGTCTGCTGATTACCGGCAAACTGACCGCCACAAACGACAAACAAATAAGTTCCGCACTCAGCCGCCTGATCAGCAAAGGCGGCGCACCGCTCATCCGCCAAGGCGTAAATTACGCCATGCGGCTTCTGGGCAAACAGTTTGTTACCGGACAGACCATTGAAGAAGCCCTGCAAAACGGCAAAGAACGCGAAAAAATGGGCTACCGCTTCTCCTTCGATATGTTGGGCGAAGCCGCCTACACCCAAGCCGATGCCGACCGCTACTACCGCGACTATGTCGAAGCCATCCACGCCATCGGCAAAGATGCGGCAGGACAAGGCGTTTACGAAGGCAACGGCATTTCCGTCAAACTCTCCGCCATCCATCCGCGCTACTCGCGCGCCCAACACGGCCGCGTGATGGGAGAACTGTTGCCGCGCCTGAAAGAATTGTTCCTTTTGGGTAAAAAATACGATATCGGTATCAACATCGATGCCGAAGAAGCCAACCGCTTGGAGCTGTCTTTGGATTTGATGGAGGCACTCGTTTCCGACCCCGATTTGGCAGGCTACAAAGGCATCGGTTTCGTTGTCCAAGCCTACCAAAAACGCTGCCCCTTCGTCATCGACTACCTGATCGACCTTGCCCGCCGCAACAACCAAAAACTGATGATCCGCCTCGTCAAAGGCGCGTATTGGGACAGCGAAATCAAATGGGCGCAAGTGGACGGCTTGAACGGCTATCCGACCTACACCCGCAAAGTGCATACCGACATTTCCTACCTCGCCTGCGCGCGCAAACTGCTTTCCGCGCAAGACGCGGTATTCCCGCAATTCGCCACCCACAACGCCTACACCTTGGGCGCGATTTACCAAATGGGCAAAGGCAAAGACTTTGAACACCAATGCCTGCACGGAATGGGCGAAACCCTGTACGACCAAGTCGTCGGCCCGCAAAACCTAGGCCGCCGCGTGCGCGTGTACGCCCCAGTCGGCACGCACGAAACCCTGCTCGCCTACTTGGTGCGCCGCCTGTTGGAAAACGGCGCGAACTCGTCTTTCGTCAACCAAATCGTCGATGAAAACATCAGCATCGACCGCCTGATTAAGAGCCCGTTCGACACCATCGCCGAACAGGGCATCCACCTGCACAACGCGCTGCCGCTGCCGCGCGATTTGTACGGCAAATGCCGTCTGAACTCGCAAGGCGTGGACTTGAGCAATGAAAACGTATTGCAGCAGCTTCAAGAACAGATGAACAAAGCCGCCGCGCAAGACTTCCACGCCGCATCCATCGTCAACGGCAAAGCCCACGATGTCGGCGAAGCGCAACCGATTAAAAACCCTGCCGACCACGGAGATGTTGTCGGTACGGTCAGCTTTGCCGATGCCGCGCTTGCCCAAGAAGCGGTTGGCGCAGCCGTTGCCGCGTTCCCCGAATGGAGTGCGACACCTGCCGCCGAGCGCGCCGCCTGCCTGCGCCGTTTCGCCGACCTGCTCGAACAGCACACCCCCGCGCTGATGATGCTTGCCGTGCGCGAAGCAGGCAAAACGCTGAACAACGCCATTGCCGAAGTGCGCGAAGCCGTCGATTTCTGCCGCTACTACGCAGGCGAAGCCGAAAACACCCTGCCCAAAGATGCCGAAGCCGTCGGCGCGATTGTCGCCATCAGCCCGTGGAACTTCCCGCTCGCCATCTTTACCGGCGAAGTCGTGTCCGCATTGGCGGCAGGCAACACCGTTATCGCCAAACCTGCCGAACAAACCAGCCTGATTGCCGGTTATGCCGTTTCCCTCATGCACGAAGCCGGCATCCCGACTTCCGCCCTGCAACTCGTCCTCGGCGCAGGCGATGTCGGCGCGGCGCTGACAGGCGATCCACGCATCGGCGGCGTGATTTTCACAGGCTCGACCGAAGTGGCGCGCCTGATCAACAAAGCCCTTGCCAAACGCGGCGACAATCCCGTCCTGATTGCCGAAACTGGCGGACAAAACGCCATGATTGTCGATTCCACCGCACTTGCCGAACAAGTCTGCGCCGACGTATTGAACTCCGCCTTCGACAGTGCGGGACAACGCTGCTCCGCCCTGCGCATTTTGTGCGTCCAAGAAGACGTTGCCGACCGTATGCTCGACATGATCAAAGGCGCGATGGACGAACTCGTCGTCGGCAAACCGATTCAGCTCACTACCGATGTCGGCCCCGTCATCGATGCCGAAGCGCAGCAAAACCTGCTTGCCCACATCAACAAAATGAAAGGCGTTGCCAAGTCTTACCACGAAGTCAAAACCGCCGCCGATGTCGATTCCGAAAAATCCACGTTCGTTCGCCCCATCCTGTTTGAATTGAACAACCTCAACGAACTGCAACGCGAAGTCTTCGGCCCCGTCCTGCACGTCGTCCGCTACCGCGCCGACGAACTCGACAGCGTCATCGACCAAATCAACAGCAAAGGCTACGCCCTGACCCACGGCGTACACAGCCGCATCGAAGGAACGGTACGCCACATCCGCAGCCGCATCGAAGCCGGCAACGTTTACGTCAACCGCAACATCGTCGGCGCAGTCGTCGGCGTACAGCCCTTCGGCGGACACGGCCTGTCCGGCACAGGCCCCAAAGCAGGCGGTTCGTTCTACCTGCAAAAACTGACCCGCATCCCCGAATGGGTTGCCCCGACCCTGAGCCAAATCGGACAGGCGGACGAAGCCGCGCTCAAACGCCTCGAAGCACTGGTTCACAAACTGCCGTTCAACGCCGAAGAGAAAAAAGCCGCAGCGGCCGCTTTGGGACACGCCCGCATCCGCACCCTGCGCCGTGCCGAAACCGTCCTTACCGGCCCGACCGGCGAGCGCAACAGCATCTCATGGCACGCGCCCAAACGCGTTTGGATACACGGCGGCAGCACGGTTCAAGCCTTTGCCGCACTGACCGAACTTGCCGCCTCCGGCGTACAGGCAGTGGTCGAACCCGACAGCCCGCTGGCTTCCTACACCGCCGACTTGGAAGGTCTGCTGCTAGTCAACGGCAAACCCGAAACCGCCGGCATCAGCCACGTTGCCGCCCTGTCGCCTTTGGACAGCGCGCGCAAACAGGAACTTGCCGCCCACGACGGTGCACTCATCCGCGTCCTCCCTTCGGAAAACGGACTCGACATCCTGCAAGTTTTTGAAGAAATCTCTTGCAGCGTCAACACCACAGCCGCCGGCGGCAACGCCAGCCTGATGGCGGTCGCCGACTGATTTTACCGAAATCCCCGGGCGCGGCCCGCGAACCAATGCCGTCTGAAAACCTTTCAGACGGCATTTTTGATGCACTTACCGTTTACAGGCACAGGGCGGGCGTAGGGAAATCCCGAACCGTCATTCCCGATAATACCGTCATCTTGAAACCCGTCATTCCCGCGCAGGCGGGAATCCAGGCCTGTCGGTGCAGAAACTTATCGGATAAAACGGTTTCTTGAGATTTTGCGTCCTGGATTCCCACTTTCGTGGGAATGACGGAATGTAGGTTCGTAGGAATGATGTGGTGCAGGTTTCCGTATGGATGGATTCGTCATTCCCGCGCAGGCGGGAATCTAGGTCTGTCGGTGCGGAAACTTATCGGGTAAAACGGTTTCTTGAAATTTTGCATCCTGGATTCCCACTTTCGTGGGAATGACGAGATCAGGTTTCCGTGCGGACGTGTTCGGATTCCTGCCTGCGAGGGAATGACGGCTATTTTTGCATTTTATAAAAAAGACTAAAAATAGAAAAAAGCCTGTCTGACGACAGGCTTTTTGTTGATACCAATCTTTGCAGATTAGAATTTGTGGCGCAGACCGACGGTGCTGGCAGTCGATACGGTTTTGTTTGCGCCTTTGCCTTCTTGCAACCAGCCGGCAGAAACCAAGGCAGAAGTGCGTTTGGAGAAGTCGTATTCCGCACCGACGATAACTTGGTCGTAACGGTTGTCGCCGTCTGCTTTAGCAACAGTGCCTTTGAAGCCGTGGGCGTAAGAAACGCGGGGCGTTACGTTGCCGAAGCGGTATGCCACGGTAGCGGCAACTTCGGTTTGAGAGTTGTGCGAATTGGAAGCATCAGTCAATTTCGCATCTTGTTGCTGTACGGCTACGGAAGCGTACAGGGCATCGTTGTCGTAACCGCCGACCAAACGGTGAACTTGCAGTTTTTCAACAGGCTGACCAACTTTTTCTGCGCTAGTGCCTTCACCGTGTCTTTGGAACAAACCGGCGTATTGTGCGAAGAAGCCGCTGTTTTGGTAGTTCAAACCGACGTGGTAAGATTCGCCGTTTTTGCCTGAATTGTCTTTAGGCGCGTATTGCACGCTGCCGCTGAAGCCGGCAAATTCGGGAGAATCGTAGCGTACGGATGCGTAGCGGTGTTCCGGAGCGGAGATTTTGCTGACTTGCAACACGTCTTCGGTAGCGCTGCCAGATTCCCAAGCATTGACGTTGCCGCCGGCGTCTTTCAGGACGCTGTTCAGGTGACCGGCTCGGACGGTACCGAAGCCGCCTTTCAAACCGATGAAGGATTGGCGGTTGCCCCAGCCGCTGTCAGTACCGGCGATGGAGGCTTTTTGTTCCAACTGCCAAATGGCTTTCAGTCCGTTGCCGAAATCTTCTTGACCTTTGAAGCCGATTTTTGAACCGAAGTCGGCGATTTCGCTGCCGGTTTTCACTTCAGTTACTTTGCCTTCTGCATGTTTTACAGTGCGGTAAGTTTCTACGCCGGCTTTGATGGTGCCGTACAGGGTAACATCAGCCATTGCTGCAACAGGCAGGGCAGCCAGTGTCAGGGCAATCAGGGATTTTTTCATTGCTGTATTCCTTTTCATAGTTAAGAAATTTAAGCAGACCAAACTTTCCAATCCGCTTAGGCTTTACTTCTACCGCCGATGTCGGCGATTCCATGTCTGAAACTATAAATGTTCCTGTCTGAAAAAACAAACTTCTGCCTGTTTTTGTGTGGAATCCGATGTGTATTTTGAAGGGCGGATAGAGATATTATGGGTATTTTTTGTTTTATAACATATAGTTATTTTAAATTTTTAAGATTTGCATTTTTACAACACTTGCTTGGGAGGGTATTGGAGGGCATTGCAAACCGGGGGTTATAGTGGATTAACAAAAACCAGTACGGCGTTGCCTCGCCTTAGCTCAAAGAGAACGATTCTCTAAGGTGCTGAAGCACCAAGTGAATCGGTTCCGTACTATTTGTACTGTCTGCGGCTTCGTCGCCTTGTCCTGATTTTTGTTAATCCACTATAGTGTCAACATTGAAAAAGATTGCCTGACAGTTTGTCCGATTTCAAAATCTCCGCAACAAGAATGTTTTAAAGCCATTCGGGGATTTGGGGGCGGATGATGCCGTATGCCTCGGGATAATCGACGCCGGTCAGGTAGAGTCCGTCGGGCATGAAGGTCGGTGGGGCTTTAAGGCGGCTGCGTTCTTGAATCAGTGCGGCGAAGCCTTCGACGCTGAGTCTGCCGCTGCCGACATAAACGAGCGCGCCCATGATGTTGCGTACCATGTGGTGTAAAAAGGCGTTGCCGTGCAAATCGAGGCGGACGAGTCCTGCGCTTTGGGTAAGGTCGGCGCGGTAGATGGTTTTGACGGGGGATTTTGCCTGGCACTCGGCGGCGCGGAAACTGGAGAAGTCTTGTTCGCCGATCAATAAGGCGGCAGCCCGGCGCATCGGTTCGATATCAAGTTTGAGGTGTGTCCAGCCTGCCCTGTTTTTGAGCAAGGGGGAACGGACGGGGGCGGATTCGAGCAGGTAGCGGTAGTGCCGTCCGTATGCGTCGAAGCGTGCGTGAAATTCGGGTGCGGTCTGTTGGGCGTGCAAAACGGCAATGCCTTCGGGCAGGTGGGCATTTACGCCGCGCACCCATGCCTGTTGGGGACGGACGGCAGTTGTGTCGAAGTGGACGACTTGGGCGGTGGCGTGCACGCCGGTGTCGGTCCTGCCGGCAACGGTGGTGGCGACAGATTCTCCTGCGATTTGGGCGAGTGCGGTTTCCAATGCCGTCTGAACGGTCGGTACGCCGTCAGCCTGCTTCTGCCAACCGTAAAAGCGGCTGCCGTCATAGGATAGGGTCAGTGCCCAGCGTTGTTTTTGTGCGGTATCCATCGGGTTTGGGATTCGGATAAATGTTCAGACGGCATTGTATCTCAGATTTTGCAGGGAAACGGCAAATGCCCGGGGCGCGCGGCGTTGTTTGGGGGAGATGTTCGGGGTGAAAAATACAGTTGCTACAGTTTGCCGAATCATCAGAAATACCTGCATCGTCATTCCCGCGCAGGCGGGAATCTAGACCTGTCGGCGCAGAAACTTATCAGGTGCAACGGTTTCTTGAGATTTTACGTCCTAGATTCCCGCCTGCGCGGGAATGACGGCATATCTGCGCGGGAATGACGGCATATCGGCAGGCGCAGGGTGTTTTGCATTTGATAAAAATGCCGTCTGAAACCTTCAGACGGCATTTCTGCGGCAACCGGATTATTTCCAAACCAAAAGCGCGTGGTTGCGTTTGCCGCGCCGGACGATGGTGTACTTGCCGAAACGTTTGTGTTCGCCGGTCAGCAGGCAGGCATCGTCGGGGCGTTCGGCGGCGTGGTTCGGATTGTTGGCTTCGGCAGGTTTGCCGTTGAGCAAAACCGCTTTGCTGTTCACAAAACCGCGCGCTTCTTTGTTGGAGGATGCCAAACCGGTTTTTACCAAGGCTTCGACGACATTGATGCCGTCTGAAACTTTAAATGCAGGCAGGCCGTCGAGGGCGAGCTGTTCGAAGTCGCTTTCGGTGAGCCGGCTTTGGTCTTCGGCAAACAGGCTTTCGGAAATGCGCTGTGCGGCTTGTAGGGCGGCTTCGCCGTGAATCAGGCGGGTCATTTCTTCGGCGAGGATGCGTTGCGCTTCAGGCTTGCTGCCGCTGGCTTTGTCTTTCGCTTCGATGGCATCGATTTCTTCGATAGACAGGAAGGTGAAGTATTTCAGGAATTTATACACATCGGCGTCGGCCACTTTCAGCCAGAATTGGTAGAACTGATACGGCGAGGTTTTTTTCGCGTTCAGCCATACTGCGCCGCCTTCGGTTTTGCCGAATTTGGTGCCGTCTGATTTGGTAACCAAAGGCAGGGTCAGTCCGAACACTTGTTTTTGATTTAGGCGGCGGGTCAGGTCGATGCCTGCGGTGATGTTGCCCCATTGGTCGGAGCCGCCGATTTCCAAAACCGCGCCGTGGCGTTTGTTCAGTTCGGCAAAGTCGTAGCCTTGCAGCAGGGAGTAGGCGAACTCGGTGAAGGAAATGCCCGCGCCGTCGCGGTCGATGCGCTGTTTGACGGATTCTTTGTTCAGCATGGCGTTGACGGAGAAATGCTTGCCGATGTCGCGCAGGAAGTCGAGGCAGTTCATGCTGCCGAACCAGTCGGCGTTGTTCGCCATAATGGCGGCATTTTCGCCTTCAAAGCTCAAAAACGGTTTCAGTTGGTTGCGGATGCTTTCTACCCAGCCGGCAACGGTTTCGGCGGAATTGAGGCTGCGTTCGGCGGCTTTGAAGCTGGGGTCGCCGATCATGCCGGTCGCACCGCCCACCAAAGCAATCGGCGTATGCCCCGCCTGTTGGAAACGGCGCAATGCCAATACGGGCAGCAGGTGTCCGATGTGCAGGCTGTCGGCGGTCGGGTCGAAGCCGCAATAAAGGGAAATTTTTTGTTCGTTCAACAAAGCGTCTAAGGCTTCGATGTCGGTCGTTTGCGCGATTAGGCCGCGCGATTGCAGGTCTTGGATGACGCTCATCGGTCTCTTTCAAAAAAATTAGCGGTTTTGCAAACCGCCGATTGTAACAAATTTAATCGGATCAATGGTTATGGCGCGTATCGAGAAACCGTTGTTTTTCGGAAAAACGCTTTGCCAATTCCGTGCCGCCGTAAGGGTTGATGTGGTCTTTGTCCGAGTAAACCGGCAATCCGCCGATTTGGAAATCTGTGGGGATATAGGCGGCGGCATCAATAATATAGACGTTGGGGTATTTGGCTGCCAATTCCCTGATGCGGGCATTGGCTTTCAGGGTGCTTTCGTCGTCCGGGTGCAGGGTCTGGCGGTAGCCCGGTATGCGTGAAGACAAGATATAGGCGCGCTGGACGTTGTAAGACGAGGCAAGGTTGTCGGCCATCAGGTAAACGGCTTGTTTTTCGGACGAGAGTTTGTGCAGCATACGGTCGAATTTTTGGAAAAAACCGGCATCGTAGGCAAGGGAGCGGCTGTTTTCGGGCATCTGGCTGCCCCAGCGCATCGACAAAACCACTTTTGAATACCGGGGCAGGTGTTCTTCGGCATAGCGGTAAACGGCGCGGCAGGCGGCCCAGTTTTGGAACACGCGGGACGCGTAGCCTTCCACATAGGCGCAAGCGTCGGCGGAAACCATTGTGGCGGACCATTTTTCTTTTTTGCCCACGGCATCGAAGAATGTTTTGTAATGGTCGGCGTGGGAATCGCCCAAAACCAGCAGTTCCGGCTGTTTTTCCGTATCCCCCCATAGGCATTGTTTGCCGGTATTGTTGTGGCAGGAGGTGTTGGAACGCGTCAGCCCCATACGGTCATATTGCGCCATAAACGGCAGCCTCATCGCGAAAAACGAGCCCGCGCCCAAAATGAGCATAGGCAAGGCATAAATCCATAAGGCGGATTGCGCGAACGAGCCTTTCCATTTTTTAAACGGCTTTTCGATGCAGTGATAAGAAATCAGGGAAAACGCCAGAGTCAGGACGATTGCTGCCGCTGTCGAATAAGGCGGCAGGTTGTCCGGACCGATATAGCGCATAAAGGCCAATATCGGCCAATGCCACAGATAAAGCGAATAGGAAATCAAACCGGCGGCAACGGTGATTTTCCATTGGAAAAATTTTTTAAGCGGGTGTTCGTAATGGTTGAAGTAAATCAGCGCGGCAACAGCCAGACAGGGAATCAAAGCGGCGGGTCCCGGGAAATAGGCGGTTTGTTCCGAATAGGCAAACAGGCAGGCGGACAGTATGCACGCGGAAAACAATGCGCCGGCGGCGGCACAGCGTCTGCCGGCGGCGAGATTCCGCTGTTGCCGATACCGTATCCGCACGGCGGTCAGCGATCCGACCAGCATTTCGCAGGCGCGCAGGTGGGTCAGGTAATATTTATCGAGCGCGGAAGGCATAAAGGAAGCGGCAAGGCTTAAGGCGCACAATGCGGCGAGGAAGCCGAACTGTACGCGCAGGCTTTTGCGTGCGACAAGCAGCAGCAATATCGGAAAGACAAAGTAAAATTGTTCTTCGACCGACAAAGACCAGATGTGCAGCAGGGGCTTTTCTTCCTGCGCGGGATCGAAATAATCCTTCCCCCTTGCAAAATACAGGTTGGAGGCGAAACCCAAGGCGGTCAGCGCGGATTTCCACAAAAGAAAGAAATCATCTTTGGTGAATAAAAAGAAGCCGCCTGCCAGCGTTGCCGCCAATACGGCGAAAAATGCGGGCAAAATCCGTTTGATGCGGCGGATATAAAATGTCTTGAGAAAGAAACGCCCCCCCCCGGACATTTCGCGAAGGAGGATCGCCGTCATCAAAAAGCCTGAAATCACAAAGAAAATATCGACACCGAGAAACCCGCCCGGCAACCAATCCTTTTCGATATGGAACACGATGACGGACAAAACGGCGGCGGCGCGCAATGTGTCGATGTCCGGGCGGTAGGGTAAGGCTTGGCTCATAATGTTTTTATAGTGGATTAACAAAAACCAGTACGGCGTTGCCTCGCCTTGCCGTACTATTTGTACTGTCTGCGGCTCGCCGCCTTGTCCTGATTTTTGTTAATTCACTATAATCCAAAACGCGGCGGGCTGTGCAAATGCCGTCTGAAAGGTCATTTTGTATCGGGGCTAGGGATATTCGGAATGACGGACGGCTTCCCGTAACGGCGGGGCGGTTTATTTTTGGCAAGCCGTCAGACGCTTGCCGATCGGGCGGGATTTTATTTTGATGCGGCTTTATTCCTGCGGCACGGGAAACGCCGGAACCGTCAAAAACCGGCTTCAGACGGCCTTAAGCTGAAAAAAGGCCGTCTGAAAAGCGTTTTGCCGGATTTACACGTTAAACAAAAAGTGCATCACATCCCCATCCTGCACGACATATTCCTTACCTTCCACACGCATTTTGCCGGCTTCTTTTGCTTTGGCTTCGCCGCCGAGCGAGACAAAATCATCGTAGGCAATCACTTGGGCGCGGATGAAGCCGCGTTCAAAATCCGTATGAATCACGCCGGCGGCTTGCGGCGCGGTGTCGCCTTTGTGTATCGTCCACGCGCGGACTTCTTTCACGCCGGCGGTGAAGTAGGTTTGCAGCCCCAAAAGGTCGTAACCCGCGCGGATGAGGCGATTCAGGCCGGGTTCTTCCAAGCCCATCTCAGCGAGAAATTCGGCTTTTTCGTCATCTTCCAACTCGGCGATTTCGCTTTCCATCGCGGCGCAAACGGCGACGACGGGGGCGTTTTCTTTTGCCGCCAATTCTTTCAGGCGTTCAAGGTGCGGATTGTTTTCAAAACCGTCTTCGGCAACGTTGCCCACATACATCGCAGGTTTGGCAGTCAGCAGGAACAGCGGTTTGAGCATCACGCGTTCTTCCGCGTCCAAACCGAAGGAGCGTACGGGTTTGCCTTCGTCCAGATGCGGCAGCAGTTTTTTGCACAAATCGACCAGTTTTTGCGCATCTTTGTCGCCGGAACGGGCGCGTTTTTCTTCGCGGACGATGGCTTTCTCGACAGAAGCGAGGTCGGCAAGCGCCAACTCTGTACCGATGGTTTCGATGTCGGCAATCGGATCGACTTTGCCGGAAACGTGGACGATGTTGTCGTCGTCAAAGCAGCGCACGACGTTGACGATGGCATCGGTTTCGCGGATGTTGGCGAGGAACTGGTTGCCCAGACCTTCGCCTTTGCTCGCACCCGCAACCAAGCCGGCAATATCGACAAACTCGACGATGGCGGGCTGCATTTTTTGCGGATTGACGATTTTCGCCAGCTCCGCCATACGCGGGTCAGGCACTTCAACGATACCGACGTTGGGTTCGATGGTACAGAAAGGATAGTTCGCCGCTTCGATACCTGATTGGGTCAGCGCATTAAAGAGGGTGGATTTGCCGACGTTGGGCAAACCGACGATGCCGCATTTCAAGCTCATGTTTTTTCCTGAAAATAGAGAAATTTAACGGCGGATTATAGCATACCGCCGCCTTCCTTCCGAAAAAATGCCGTCTGAAACGGCTTCAGACGGCATCCGGTTTCAAAAACCGCTCAGAACAAGCCGTGAATCACGCCTTCTGCGTCCACATCGATTTTCTCGGCGGCCGGAACTTTCGGCAGGCCCGGCATCTTCATCATATTGCCGCACAGTGCGACGATAAAGCCCGCACCGGAAGAAACGGTAATGCCGCGCACGGTAATGCGGAAGCCTTCAGGGCAGCCCAAAAGTTTGGCGTTGTCGCTCAAAGAATATTGGGTTTTCGCCATACAGATCGGCATTTTGTCCAAGCCCAGTTTTTCCAGCGAAGCGATTTCGGCGGATGCTTCCGCGCTGAAATCGACATCTTCCGCACCGTACACTTTTTGGGCAATGGCGCGGATTTTGTCTTTGATACTCAACTCAACATCGTAGGCAAAGCGGAATTCGTTGGGTTGATTTTCAATGGCGTTGACGACTTTGTGCGCCAAATCCGCGCCGCCCGCGCCGCCTTTGCCCCACACTTCGGTCAGGGAAACTTCAACGCCGTGTTCGGCGCAGGCTTTTTCAATCATCGCCAACTCGGCATCGGAATCGGACACGAAGCGGTTGATGGCAACCACCACAGGCAGGCCGAATACGTTTTTCAGGTTGGAAATGTGTTTCAGCAGATTAGGCAGGCCTTTTGCCAAAGCGTCGAGGTTTTCTTCGCCGAGGTTGGCACGTTCCACGCCGCCGTTGTATTTCAGGGCGCGGACAGTCGCCACGACGACCGCCGCATCAGGTTTCAAACCGGCAAGGCGGCATTTGATGTCACAGAATTTTTCCGCGCCCAAATCCGCGCCGAAGCCTGCTTCGGTTACGGCATAATCGGCAAGGTGTTTCGCCAAACGGGTAGCCGTTACAGAGTTACAGCCGTGGGCGATGTTGGCGAACGGGCCGCCGTGTACAAAGGCAGGCGTACCTTCGATGGTTTGTACCAAGTTAGGCTTAATCGCATCTTTGAGCAATGCCGCCATCGCGCCATTCGCTTTCAAATCTTTGGCGTAAACAGGGCTGCCGTCTTTGGCGTAGGCGACGAGGATGTTGCCCAAACGCTCTTTCAAATCGCTGATGTCTTTGGCAAGGCAGAATACCGCCATCACTTCGGAGGCAACGGTAATGTCGAAACCGTCGGGACGCATCACGCCGTCAACAGGTTTGCCCATACCGTCGATGATGTTGCGCAACTGGCGGTCGTTCATATCGACCACGCGACGCCACAGCACGCGTTTCGGATCGATGTTCAACTCGTTGCCTTGGTAGATATGGTTATCGAGCATGGCGGCGAGCAGGTTATTCGCCGCACCGATGGCGTGAAAATCTCCGGTAAAGTGCAGATTGATGTCTTCCATCGGCAAAACTTGGGCATAGCCGCCGCCCGCCGCGCCGCCCTTCACGCCGAATACCGGTCCCAAAGAAGGCTCGCGCAGGGCAATCACGGCATCTTTGCCGATATGGCGCAACGCGTCCGCCAAACCGATGGTAACGGTGGTTTTGCCCTCGCCCGCCGGAGTCGGGTTGATGGCGGTAACCAAAATCAGCCTGCCCTGTTTTTGCGGCAGCTTGAATGCCTCGGCAGGATTGATTTTAGCTTTGTAATGACCATAGGGCTCGATGTTGTCGGCGTTCAAACCCAGCTTGGCGGCAATTTCACCAATCGGGCGCATGGTGGAAGACTGGGCAATTTCAGCATCGGTTTTGAAGCTCATGATTTTCCTTTAGAAATGAGGAGGGACATGCCGTCTGAGAGCATCAGGCGGCAAACAGGTGGATTGAAAATAATATCAGGCATATTATAACGTTATCCGCACCAAACCCGCAGTGAAATTTTTGACGCTGCAACAAAAATACCGTTCATATTGTTCACAATCCAAGGAGAAAACATGGGCAGCAACGCATGGCTGTTTTGGGCATTGGCATCGGCAGGCTTCGCCTCATTGACCGCCATCTTCGCCAAAATGGGTTTACAAGGAATAGATTCCGATTTTGCCACCTTTATCCGCACCTTGGTCATCCTCGCCGCTTTGGTATTGTTTTTAACCTACACCGGCAAATGGCAGGGCGTGAACGGCTTCACGGGGCGCAACTGGACGTTTCTGATTTTATCCGGACTCGCCACCGGCGCATCCTGGCTCGCCTACTTCAAAGCCCTGCAACTGGGCAACGCCTCGCAAGTCGCCCCCGTCGATAAATTCAGCCTGGTTCTGGTCGCCCTGATGGCAGTAGTCTTCCTCGACGAACGCCCCAGTACGCAGGAATGGATAGGCTTGGGCTTGGTAACCGCAGGTGTGTTGACTCTGGCTCTGAAACGGTAAACCTACAAGAAATAAATGAAATGCCGTCTGAAAAACTGTCTTCAGACGGCATTTCCGTTTCTGTCCATTCTCAGCACTCGACCACGCGCACGGATACGGGGATGGCTTTTTTCTGGAGTGTGGCGGCGAGTCCGGCGAGGGAGGTTTCTTTGTAGGTCGCCTTCATATCCCGGCCGGTCTGCAACATGGTTTGGATGACTTCGTCGAGCGAGACTTTCTTGTCCGTGCCGTCTTCCAAGAGCGCGAGCGTGCCGAGTTTGAGGGCTTTTTCGGCGGCTATGCCGTTGCGTTCGATGCAGGGGATTTGCACCAGTCCGCCGACGGGGTCGCAAGTCAGGCCCAGATGGTGTTCCATCGCCATTTCGGCGGCATTTTCCACTTGTTTGGGCGTACCGCCGATAACTTCGGCGTATGCGCCTGCCGCCATCGAACACGCTACGCCGACTTCTCCCTGATAACCGACATCCGCGCCGGAAATGGAGGCGTTGGTTTTGTAGAGGATGCCGATTGCGCCTGCGGTGAGCAGGAAGTTTTCGACACGCTCCTGAGTAGCGTGTGGATTGAACTTGCGGAAATAGTGCAATACGGCGGGAATGATGCCTGCCGCGCCGTTGGTCGGCGCGGTAACGACGCGTCCACCGGCGGCGTTTTCTTCGTTGACCGCCATGGCGTATACCATCGGCCAAAGCTGGGTGTTGACGATTTCGGTTTCGCGCAGGACTTTAAGCTTGGCGGCAAGCTGCGGGGCGCGGCGGCGGACGTTCAATCCGCCGGGCAGTTCGCCGTCTGCCGCCAAACCGCGCTTGATGCAGCCTTCCATAACCTCGGCAACACCGGCAACACGGCGGCGGATTTCGGCTTCGCCGCATCCGGCAAGCGCGGCTTCGTTTGCCAACACGACTTCGGAGATGTCGAGCCGGTTCAGACGGCATCGGGCAAGCAGTTCGGCGCAACTGTTGTAAGGATAAGGAACGGTTTTTTCCGTTTCCGCCTGCCGCTCGAAGTCTTCTTCGGTAACGACAAACCCGCCGCCGACCGAATAATAAACCTGTTCCTTCAATACCGTGCCGTCTGAAGCATAGGCGGTAAAACGCAGTCCGTTGGGGTGTTTGGGCAGCACTTGATTTCCGAGTATGTTCAGGTCGCGGTCGGGGATGAAGTGGATTTCTTGCCCGTTGAGGCGGAGGATGTGCTGCGTGCGGATACGCTCGAGGCGGTCGGGAATGTCGGCAAGCGGAATATCGTGCGGCAGGCTGCCTTCCAAACCGAGCATCAGCGCGTCAAACGTACCGTGCCCTCGCCCTGTCAGTGCGAGCGAGCCGTAAATGTCGATGACGATACGGGCGGTTTGCGCGTCCAAGCCTGCGGCAAAGGCGGCGGCAGCCTTCATCGGGCCGACCGTATGCGAACTGGAAGGGCCGATACCGATTTTGAAAATGTCGAAAATGCTGATCATGGTTTTGCTCCGAAAGGCGGTTTCAGACGGCATGGCTTCCGTTTGACAAACCAAAAGGAGACGCGGCAAGCTGCCCGTCTCCTTTTTTAAAACGGCACTTATGCGTCGATATTTTGGGCAATCAGCGCGTTGTTTTCGATAAAGGCGCGGCGCGGTTCGACCTCGTCGCCCATCAGCGTAACGAACACTTCGTCGGCGGCGATGGCATCTTCGATGCGCACTTTCAACAGACGGCGCACGGCGGGGTCCATCGTCGTTTCCCAAAGCTGCTCGGGGTTCATCTCGCCCAATCCTTTATACCGCTGGATGGACATGCCTTTTTGGGCGTTTTGGAGCAGGATATTCAGCGCGGTTTCAAAGCTGTCCACGTCGTACTCGTTCTCGCCTTTATAAAGCTTGGCACCCTCGCCGACCAAGCCTTTGAGCGCGGCGGCGGTTTGGGTGAGGGTTTGGTAGGCTTTGCTGTTGAGGAACTTGGGTTCGATGTAGCTGACCATGACGTTGCCGTGCAGCTTGCGGGTGATTTTGATGAAGCGGTTGCCTTCGTGTCCTTCGATGCGTTCGAGGGCGACTTCTTTTTCGTCGAGCAAACCGGAAAGTTCGGCAACGGCTTTATCGGCGTTTTCAGACGACGTCAAATCGATGGGCGACGCGTGCAGCATGGCGCGCAGGACGAGTTCGTCCACAAAGCGGCTTTCCTGTTCGATAACGGTTTTCGCCAACAAGAATTGTTTGGCGGTGTCAGCAAGTTCTGCGCCTTCGATGGTGCGGCCGTCTGAAACGATTTTGGCTTTTTCCAAAGCGAGGCCGAGCAACCATTGGTCTTTTTCAAGCTCGTCTTTGAGGTAACGCTCCTGCTTGCCGTATTTGGCTTTATAGAGCGGCGGCTGGGCGATGTAGATGTAGCCGCGCTCGACCAGTTCGGGCATTTGGCGGTAGAAGAAGGTCAGGAGCAGGGTGCGGATGTGCGCGCCGTCCACGTCGGCATCGGTCATGATGATGATGCGGTGGTAACGCAGTTTTTCGGGGTTGAATTCTTCTTTGCCGATGCCTGCGCCTAGCGCGGTAATCAGGGTGGCGACCTCTTGGCTGGCGAGCATTTTTTCAAAACGGGCTTTTTCGACGTTCAAGATTTTGCCTTTGAGCGGCAAAATGGCTTGGAATTTACGGTCGCGGCCTTGTTTGGCGGAACCGCCTGCGGAATCGCCCTCGACCAGATAAAGTTCTGACAAGGCAGGGTCTTTTTCTTGGCAGTCGGCGAGTTTGCCGGGTAGCCCCAAACCGTCCATCACGCCTTTGCGGCGTGTGATTTCGCGGGCTTTGCGGGCGGCTTCGCGCGCGCGGGCGGCATCGACGATTTTGCCGGTGATGATTTTGGCTTCGGTCGGGTTTTCTTCAAGGAAGTCGGTCAGGGCTTGGTTGATGACTTCGTTGACGACGGGGCCGATTTCGCTGGAAACCAGTTTGTCTTTGGTTTGCGACGAGAATTTGGGGTCGGGCAGTTTGACGGACAACACGCAGGTCAAACCTTCGCGCATATCGTCGCCAGCGGTTTCAACTTTAGCTTTTTTGGCGACTTCATTGGCTTCGATGTAGCTGTTGATGGTGCGCGTCATTACTTGGCGCAATGCGGTCAGGTGCGTACCACCGTCGCGCTGCGGGATGTTGTTGGTGAAGCACTGTACGCTTTCCTGATAGCTGTCGTTCCACTGCATTGCGCATTCGACGCTCATGCCGTCTTTCTCGCCGAACGCATAGAAGATTTTTTCATGCAAGGGCGTTTTTTTGCGGTTCATGTATTGCACGAAACCCGCCACGCCGCCGGAAAGGGCGAAGCTTTCGTGTTTGCCGTCGCGCTCGTCGGTCAATTCGATGTCCACGCCGTTGTTCAGGAACGAAAGTTCGCGGATACGTTTGGCGAGGATGTCGAAACTGTATTCGACGTTGCCGAAGGTTTCTGCGCTGGCAAGGAAGCGCACGGTCGTGCCTTTTTTGTCGGAATCGCCGACAACCTTCAACGGCTCTTCGGTTTCGCCGCGTACGAAGCGGACGAAGTGTTCTTTGCCGTCGCGGTAGATGGTCAGCGTTACCCAGTCGGACAGTGCGTTGACGACGGACACGCCCACGCCGTGCAGGCCGCCGGAAATTTTGTAGCTGTTGTTGTCGAACTTGCCGCCTGCGTGCAACACGGTCATGATGACTTCGGCGGCGGAGCGTCCTTCTTTCGGGTGGATGCCGGTGGGCATACCGCGCCCGTTGTCGGCCACGCTGACGGAATTGTCGGCATGGATGGTTACGGTGATTTTATCGCAATGTCCCGCCAGTGCTTCGTCGATGGCGTTGTCCAATACTTCGAACACCATGTGGTGCAGGCCGCTGCCGTCCTGCGTGTCGCCGATGTACATTCCGGGGCGTTTGCGTACCGCTTCCAAGCCTTCGAGCACCTGGATGCTGTCGGCGCCGTATTCTTCGTGTTTTTGTTCAGTCATATTTTTTGCCGGATTTTGAAAAGATTTTGCGATGCCGCCAAAACAGTCCGCACCTTGTAAAAAAAGCGGGCGGGACGGCGTATATAGTTGTGTATTATAGCCGATTTTGCCGCCTAATTCAGCGTTATCCGCATCCGTATGCCGTCTGAAAGGGCGGGCGGCGCATTAGCGGCCGGTACGGGGCGGGATTTGCCGGCAAAGTGGCAAAAGCGTTTTTTTGCCACTAAAATCTACGCCCTAAACTTTTCGGACAGGGTGCAGAAATGGAAATATGGAATATGTTGGACACTTGGCTCGATGCCGTCCCGATACGCGCGGAGGCGGCCGAATCCGTGGCGGCGGTCGCGGCTTTGCTGCTGGCGCGCGCCCTTCTGTTGAACATCCACTTCAGACGGCATCCGGATTTCGGCATCGAAAGCAAGCGGCGGTTTTTGGTTGCCAGCCGCAATGTAACGCTGCTTTTGGTGCTGTTTTCGCTGGCATTTATCTGGTCGGCGCAAATTCAAACGCTGGCTTTGTCGATGTTTGCGGTGGCGGCGGCGGTCGTCGTGGCGACAAAAGAACTGATTATGTGTCTGTCGGGCAGTATTTTAAGGTCTGCCACCCAGCAATACTCGGTCGGCGACTATATCGAAATCAACGGCCTGCGCGGGCGCGTGGTCGATATCAACCTGTTGAACACGCTGATGATGCAGGTCGGTCCGAACCCCTTGGTCGGACAGCTTGCGGGAACCACCGTTTCTTTCCCCAACAGCCTGTTGTTGAGCCACCCCGTGCGCCGCGACAATATTTTGGGCGACTATGTCATCCATACGGTCGAAATCCCCGTTCCCATCCATTTGGATTCGGATGAAGCCGTATGCCGTCTGAAAGCCGTACTCGAGCCCTTGTGCGCGCCCTACATCCCCGCCATCCAACGGCATTTGGAAAACGTGCAGGCGGAAAAACTGTTTATCACGCCCGCCGCCAGACCGCGCGTTACCCGCGTGCCGTACGACGACAAGGCATACCGCATCATCGTCCGCTTCGCTTCCCCCGTTTCAAAGCGGCTGGAAATCCAACAGGCCGTCATGGACGAATTTTTGCGCGTACAATACCGCCTGTTAAATCATCCCGCTGGCTCTGAAACACTTTAACTTTCCCCGGCCGGCCCCATTTCCGGCTTCAGACGGCATATTGCCGATATGCCGTCTGAAGCACAACACACAAAGGAACCCGACATGAACGATAACGTATTGCTCCACTTGGGCGAAGAACCCCGTTTCGACCAAATCAAAACCGAAGACATCAAACCCGCCGTCCAAACCGCCATCGCCGAAGCGCGCGAACAAATCGCCGCCATCAAAGCCCAAACGCACACCGACTGGGCAAACACCGTCGAGCGTCTGACCGGCATCACCGAACGCGTCGGCAGGATTTGGGGCGTCGTGTCCCATCTCAACTCCGTCATCGATACGCCCGAACTGCGCGCCGTCTATAACGAACTGATGCCCGAAATCACCGTCTTCTTCACCGAAATCGGACAAGACATCGAGCTGTACAACCGCTTCAAAACCATCAAAAACTCCCCCGAATTTGCAACGCTTTCCCCAGCACAAAAAACCAAGCTCGACCACGACCTGCGCGATTTCGTATTGAGCGGCGCAGAATTGCCGCCCGAACAGCAGGCAGAACTGGCAAAACTGCAAACCGAAGGCGCGCAACTCTCCGCCAAATTCTCGCAAAACGTCCTAGACGCGACCGACGCGTTCGGCATTTACTTTGACGACGCCGCGCCGCTTGCCGGCATTCCCGAAGACTCGCTCGCCATGTTTGCCGCCGCCGCGCAAAGCGAAGGCAAAATAGGCTACAAAATCGGCTTGCAGATTCCTCACTACCTTGCCGTCATCCAATACGCCGACAACCGCGAACTGCGCGAACAAATCTACCGTGCGTACGTTACCCGCGCCAGCGAACTTTCAGACGACGGTAAATTCGACAACACCGCCAACATCGACCGCACGCTCGAAAACGCCCTGCAAACCGCCAAACTGCTCGGCTTCAAAAACTACGCCGAGCTGTCGCTGGCAACCAAAATGGCGGACACCCCCGAACAAGTTTTAAACTTCCTGCACGACCTCGCCCGCCGCGCCAAACCCTACGCCGAAAAAGACCTCGCCGAAGTCAAAGCCTTCGCCCGCGAAAGCCTGAACCTCGCCGACCCGCAGCCGTGGGACTTGGGCTACGCCGGCGAAAAACTGCGCGAAGCCAAATACGCGTTCAGCGAAACCGAAGTCAAAAAATACTTCCCCGTCGGCAAAGTATTAAACGGACTGTTCGCCCAAATCAAAAAACTCTACGGCATCGGATTTACCGAAAAAACCGTCCCCGTCTGGCACAAAGACGTGCGCTACTTCGAGCTGGAGCAAAACGGCAAAACCATAGGCGGCGTCTATATGGATTTGTACGCACGCGAAGGCAAACGCGGCGGCGCATGGATGAACGACTACAAAGGCCGCCGCCGCTTCGCCGACGGCACGCTGCAACTGCCCACCGCCTACCTCGTCTGCAACTTCACCCCGCCCGTCGGCGGCAAAGAAGCCCGCTTGAGCCATGACGAAATCCTCACCCTCTTCCACGAAACCGGACACGGCCTGCACCACCTGCTTACCCAAGTGGACGAACTGGGCGTGTCCGGTATCAACGGCGTAGAATGGGACGCGGTCGAACTGCCCAGCCAGTTTATGGAAAATTTCGTTTGGGAATACAATGTATTGGCGCAAATGTCCGCCCACGAAGAAACCGGCGAGCCCCTGCCGAAAGAACTCTTCGGCAAAATGCTTGCCGCCAAAAACTTCCAACGCGGAATGTTCCTCGTCCGACAAATGGAGTTCGCCCTCTTCGATATGATGATTTACAGCGAAAGCGACGAAGGCCGTCTGAAAAACTGGCAACAGGTTTTAGACCAAGTGCGTGAAGAAGTTGCCGTTATCCAACCGCCCGAATACAACCGCTTTGCCTTGAGCTTCGGCCATATCTTCGCCGGCGGCTATTCTGCAGGCTATTACAGCTACGCGTGGGCGGAAGTCCTCAGTGCCGATGCCTACGCCGCCTTTGAAGAAAGCGGCGACGTTGCCGCCACAGGCAAACGCTTTTGGCAGGAAATCCTCGCCGTCGGCGGATCGCGCAGTGCGGCAGAATCCTTCAAAGCCTTCCGGGGGCGCGAACCGCGCATAGACGCACTCTTGCGCCACAGCGGCTTCGACAACGCGGCTTGATCGATGTGAACAAAAAATGCCGTCTGAAACAATCAAACAGTGTTTCAGACGGCATCAGCATTTGCACGGTTTCGCCATTTTCACAAAAACAGCAAGCCAAAATCCCGTCATTCCCCAAAAACAAAAAATCAAAAACAGAAATCCCGTCATTCCCGCGCAGGCGGGAATCTAGTTTTGTCGGTACGGAAACTTATCAGATAAAACGGTTTCTTTAGATTTTTCGTCCTAGATTCCCACTTTCGTGGGAATGACGGAATATTTTTGCATTTTATTTTCCGACATCATTGAATCAAACCCAAATGCGACAAGAGCGTCCATGTACCGATGGCAATCAACACCAAACCTCCGGCAAATTCCGCACGCCTGCCGAACAATACGCCCAAAGCCCTTCCCGCCGTCAGCCCGACCGCCACCATCACCGTCGTCACCATACCGATGATTGCGGCGGCAAAGGCAATGTTTACCTCCATAAACGCCAAGCCCACCCCGACTATCATGGAATCAATACTGGTTCCAAAAGCAGTCAAAACCGTCAACCACCAGCTTTCCCGTTTGGTTTCCCGCGCGTCCTCCGCCTCGCCGGACAACCCTTCGTGCATCATTTTCAGACCCAGCCCGCCCAGCAGGACGAAAGCCGCCCAATGGTCCCATTCGCTGATAAACGGCTTGGCATAAAAACCGCCTGCCCAGCCCGCCAGCGGCGTGAGCGCTTCAACCGTGCCGAACACCAAAGCCGTTGCCGCAATTTTGCGCGGGGGCATCCTGACCGCCGCACCCTTTGCCAGCGCGACGGCAAACGCATCCATCGACATCCCCAGCGCAATCAAGAGCAAAGCGTAAAAACCCATACCGCACCCGTCCTTAAAAAGGGCGGATTATAGCAAAACAGCAAAACGCGAAAAACGCCGCACGAAAACCCGCATCCCGCCATTCCCACGAAAACAAAAAATCAAAAATAGAAATCCCGTCATTCCCGCGCAGGCGGGAATCTAGGTCTTTCGGCACGGAAACTTATCGGGAAAAACGGTTTCTTTAGATTTTACGTTCTAGATTCCCACTTTCGTGGGAATGACGGGATGCGGATTTTTGTGCGGATTTGAACCGGTAAGGGTGGGAATGGTGGGATGACGAAATATAAATTTCCGTGCGGAAGGGTCTGGATTCCCGCCTGCGCGGGAATGACGAGAGTTTAGCGGGAATGACGAGGGTTTGGCGGGAATGACGAATCCATCCGCACGGAAACCTGCACCGCGTCATTCCCACGAACCTACATCCCGTCATTCCCACGAAAGTGGGAATCTAGAAACTCAAAGTTGCAAGAATTTATCGGAAATGACGGAAACCCAACGAACCTGGATTCCCGCCTGCGCGGGAATGACGAGGGTTTGGCGGGAATGACGGGATATTTTACGTTTAATAAAAAACGCCCGCCGAAGCGGCAAAGGCGGACGGAGAATGCCGTCTGAAACGGCAAAGGCAGACGGAGAATGCCGTCTGAAGCGGCAAAGGGGAATAGGAAATGCCGCCCAGGCTGTTCGGGCGGCATTTGTTTTCACGGCGGGGTCAAACCCGGTCATTGTCCTTATTTGGTGCGGCAGGAAGACGGCAGGAATTTGTCGTCCACAGTACCTTTTTTACATTCCCAAGAGAACGAGCCGGAGTTTTGTTGACCTACCAAAGTCAAAGTTTTACCTTTGATGTCGGCATTCACACCGGAAGATTTCATGGTAGAGGTAATTTGGGCACCAGACGTACCTACTTTACCAACTTCTACTTTAGCCACATATTTACCTGTAATTGTAGAAGCAGTAGCAATACCTGCAGAGGCATTGTTGGCAGGGAATACTCCGTTGTCGGAAAAATACTCGACCACTGCGGCTTTTTGACCTTCAGCCAAAGTCAGGGCTTCGGACATTTGGGCGCGCGCGGTGTAGTCTTGGTATGCGGGCAGGGCGACGGCTGCCAAGATACCGACGATGGCGATGACAATCATCAGCTCGATCAGGGTAAAACCTTTTTGGATTGCTTTCATTTGGATGACTCCTGTTTGAAAATGTTTAAGTTTGATTGGAAATTTGCGGTATCTGCCGCAAACGTAAACCCGTAATGTATTTGACCGTGGTCTTTTTTGCTTCGGTTCGCCTTCTTACCAGCAAGCGGCGTGCCAAAACCGGGTTCGGCTCGGCATTTTACAGAATATTTTTTTATTTGTCTGTTTGGTATGGGTATTTTTTATATCAACGCGGCGCGGCTTGCGGCGGAATAATGCGGCAGGCTGACGTTTTTTGTCAGTTGTGACAATTTTTGTCAGTTTCGGGCTGACGTTTTTTGTCAGATTTTGTCAGATTGGGTTTTTTTTGGTTTTTTTTTTTTTTGGGGGGGGGCAGGGTGGGGTTGGT